>NZ_JBKZWT010000102.1:0-11679 GCF_047759905.1 Sinomonas sp. G460-2
GGCCGCGGCGACGTGCCCGCGGCGCAGGCTCGCCTTCTGGTCCAGCCCCAGCAGGACGCCGCTCAGGTACCCGGCCGCGAAGGAGTCGCCCGCGCCCACGGGCTCGACGACGCGGACCGCGAGGGCCCGGACCTCCGTGCGCTCGCCGCCTCGCCCCAGCGCGATGGCACTGATCGCCTCGTTCTTGATCACCACGACGTCGGGATCCGGCAAGAGCCGCCGCAGCTCGGCCTCGTCCCCCGTCCCGAACGCGTGCTCGGCCTCGTCGCGGCCCACGAGGACGAGGTCGGCGCGGTTCGCCAGGCTGCGCAGCACGCCGCGGTCGCGGTCCACCCACAGCGGTGCGCGCCAGTTGACGTCGAAGCTCACGAGGAAAGTGCGCGGGCGGGCCAGGAGCGCGTCGAGGAGCGCGAGGCACTCGTCCGAGAGCGCCGCCGTAATGCCGCTCACGTGTACGAGCGAGGCGCGCTCGAGCAGTTCGGCGACGCGCGGCTCGTCGAGGAGCGTGGGGCCCATGGCCGAGGCGGCCGAGCCGCGGCGATAGTAGAGCACGGACGCGGGCGCCGCGTCGGAGGCAGGGACCTTGACGTAGAGTCCCGTGGGGCGAGCGGCGTCCGTCTCGACCCCGGACAAGCCCACGCCCTGCTCGGCGAGCTCGGTGAGGATGCGGGTGCCGAAGCCGTCGCGCCCCACCCGGCTCACCCAATGCGTGTCGAGGCCCATCGCGGCGAAGCCGAGGGCCACGTTGGATTCGGCCCCGCCATTCCGGAGCTCGAGGACCTCGGCGCGCTCGAGCGGCGTCCCCGTCTCGGGGGTCAGCATGGCCATGGTCTCGCCCAGGCACACGGTTGTCAGCATCGCCTCTCGCGCTCCTCGCTAGTGCGCTCGGCTTCTACGATGTCCTCGCGCGGGGATTCTGGCGGCCTTGACGCCAGTTCTGCCCCGATGCTAGACAAGGACAAACACTATTTGCAACCACCGTTGCGAATTATGCAACGCGAACCCGATTGGACCCCACGAGCGATGACTGACGAAGAGTTCACAGCACTGCTCGCCGCGGACCGGACCCTCGCGGTCGTGCGGGCCGCGTCGATTCCCGACGCGGCGGGCCTCGCGGGCGCGCTCGCCTCGAGCGGCATCCGCGTGCTCGAGTTGACCTTCACCACGCCGGACGTCCTCACCCACGTACGACGCGCGGTCGACACCTCGGGCGAGCATGGCGCCACCGTGGGGATCGGCACGGTCCTCACGGGCGATCAGGCCCGCGCCGCGATCGACGCCGGCGCGCAGTTCCTCGTGACGCCCGGTATCCGGACGGAGGTCGCGGCCGTCGCTTCCGCGGCTGGCGTGCCGTTCTGCCTCGGCGCGATGACGCCGTCGGAGGTCGCGCAGGCGGTCGATCTCGGCTCGTCCGTGGTCAAGATCTTCCCGGCGCGCCAGGTTGGCCCCGGGTTCCTCAAGGACCTCCACGGGCCGTACCCCGGCGTCAAGCTCCTGCCGTCCGGCGGGATCGACGCCTCGAACGCCCGGAGCTACCTCGACGCGGGCGCGCTCGCGGTGTGCTGCGGGACGTCGGTGGTCCCGCCGTCGGCCGTCGAGGCCGGCGCATGGGGCGACATCGCGGCTCGGGCCGCCGCCTTCACGGCGGCGCTGTAACCCGAGAGCAGAGTTGCGCCGTCACCCCACGGGGCGTGAACCCCGTGGACGTGACGGCGCAACCTTTTGGGAGACTACTTCCCGAGCTCTGCCCGGAGCTTCGCCCCGAGCTCGGCGTCGACGTTCGTCCAGTACTGGATCGCGCGCTCCTTGATGTCCGGGTTCGCAACGCCACCCACGGCGCCCGCGATCGTCTGCAGGAAGCGGGCGCGGGCCGCGTCGTCGAACACCTCGCGGTAGAGGATGCCCGGCTGCACGAAGTCGCCGTCCTCGGCGTGGAGGGAGTGCGCGGCGAGGGTCAGCGCGCCGTCGTTCTCCCAGCCGCCGGCCGGGCTCGTGGGCTCGGCTGCGGCGGGGCCGCCCGCCGAGTTCGGCGCGTAGACCGGGGTGGTCGGGGCGTTGAAGTGGTAGCGCGCAGCACCGTCCTGGCTGTAGTTGCGCACCTCGTTCTTCGGCGCGTTGACCGGGAGCTGCGCGTGGTTCGTGCCCACGCGGTAGCGGTGCGCGTCCGCGTAGGAGAAGATGCGCGCCTGGAGCATCTTGTCCGGCGAGGCCGCGATGCCCGGCACGAAGTTCGACGGCGCGAACGCGGCCTGCTCGATCTGCGCGAAGTAGTTCTCCGGGTTGCGGTTGAGCGTCATGGTGCCGACCTTGAGGAGCGGGTAGTCCTTCTTGGACCACGTCTTCGTGAGGTCGAACGGGTTGTAGCGGTACGTCTTGGCGTCCTCGTACGGCATGACCTGGACGAAGAGCTCCCAGCTCGGGAAGTTCCCCTCGGCGATGTTCTCGTAGAGGTCCTGGATGTAGTAGTCGGCGTTCTCGCCCGCGATGCGTTCGGCGTCGTCGCCCGTGAGGTTCTCGACGCCTTGGTTCGTGTGGAAGTGGTACTTGACCCAGAAGCGCTCGCCCTCGGCGTTGATCCACTGGTACGTGTGCGAGCCGTAGCCCTGCATGTGGCGCCACGTCTTCGGGAGGCCGCGATCGCCCATGAGCCACGTGACCTGGTGGGCCGACTCGGGGGAGAGCGTCCAGAAGTCCCACTGCATGTCCGCGTCGCGGAGGTGGCTGCCCGGGAGGCGCTTCTGTGAGTGGATGAAGTCGGGGAACTTGATGCCGTCGCGGATGAAGAACACGGGGGTGTTGTTGCCCACGAGGTCGTAGTTGCCCTCGCTCGTGTAGAACTTCACGGCGAAGCCGCGCGGGTCGCGCCACGTGTCGGGCGAACCGTGCTCGCCGGCCACCGAGGAGAAGCGGATGAGCATCTCGGTCTCGACGCCCGGCTGGAAGAGCGCGGCCTTCGTGTACTTCGACACGTCCCCGGTGGTCTCGAACACGCCGAACGCGCCGCCGCCCTTGGCGTGCACCACGCGCTCCGGGACGCGCTCGCGGTTGAACTGCGCGAGCTTCTCGACGAGGTAGTGGTCTGTCAGGATGATCGCACCGTCAGCGCCGACGGACTGCGAGTGGGCATCGGATGTGACGGGGGCGCCGGACTGGGTCGTTGAATAGTTGACCGTCATGACTCTCCTTGGTGATTCGATGTGATGGTTTGCGTGGATGGAAGTTCAGGGGGCTGGAACCACGGCCTGCTTGGCCGCGCAATCGGAGCAGATCCCCACGTACGTGACGTCGGCGATCATGATCGTCATCCCGTGGGTCTCGCTCGGCGTGAGGCATGGCGCGTGGCCCACGGCGCACTCGACGTCTTCGACGCGCCCGCAGACCGAGCAGATCGCGTGGTGGTGGTTGTCGCCCACGCGCGTCTCGTAGAGGGCGGGGGAGTGCGGCGGCTCGAACCGGCGCAGCATGCCGAGGTCGGTGAGGTCGCCGAGGACCACATATACCGACTGCGCCGTGATCTCCGGCAGTTCCTCACGCGCCGAGGTCAGAATCGCCTCGGCCGAGGAATGCGGATGGCGTTCCACGGCGCCGAGCACCGCGAGGCGCTGGCGCGTGACCCGCCGCCCGTGCTCGCGCAGCGAGGCGGACCAGCCCTCGGAGCTTTGGCCGTGCGTGGTTTCCATGAGCCCATTGAAGCACTTATTTTGAGATACTCACAATAAGGTGAGCCTCACCTGAGTCCTGACCGGTGCCTCTAGACCGTGAGCCCCGAAGCCGTGTGACAGGCTCCGCACAGCCATCGTCGCTACGCTGGCGGCAATGGGGGCTTCGTGGCCCCAGGCCTGAAAGGAGCGCGGGTGGAGACATCGGTGCAGCCGAACGCGACCCCGCGACGTGCTTTCGCCGTGGCCCGTGGGGTGGTGCTCGACGCCGGGTACGCGGTCTGGCGGCACGCCGCCTCGCTCGCCCACGGAAGCATCACGGAGCCGAGAGTTCACGCGCCGAAGGCGGCGGCTGCCCGTCCGCTCGCGGCACGGGCGGACGTCGCGGATTCCCCCGCGGCGGAGGCAGGGCCCGCCCGGCCGCCCGCGGCCAAAGCAGACGTGGTCCTCATCCCGGGGATCTACGAGCCCGCGGGCTTCATGGACCCTTTGCGGCGCTGGCTCCAGCGCCGCGGGCACCGCGTGATCGTCCTCCCGGAACTGGGCTACAACCGGCGGAGCATCCCCGAATGCGCGGCCCTCGCCGCCGCGCGCCTGCGCGAGCTCGGGGTGCGCAACGCCGTCGTCGTCGCCCACAGCAAGGGCGGCCTCATCGGCAAGCTCCTCATGACCGCGCCGGACACGGAGCGGCTCGTCTCGCGCATGCTCGCCGTCGGCACGCCGTTCGAGGGCACGCGGTACTCGCGCTACGCGCCCACCCGCCCGCTGCGCTCGTTCTACCCCGAGCACCCGGTCATGGGTCTGCTCGCGAAGAACCTCGAGGTGAACTCGCGGATCGTCTCGGTGGGCGCAGACGTGGACCCTCTCGTGGGGCGGTCCACGGGGCTCGTCGGGGCGCGTAACATCATCCTGCCGGTCACGGGACACTTCCGGATCCTCGAGGATCCGGGGCTTTTCGAGGCCGTCGACGATTTCCTCCGCGCCGGGGAGCAAGCCGGCTGAGTCGTTCGTTGAAGCTGCAGGAGGTCACCGTGCACAACCACTACAACGGGCTCAAGACCGCCGTCCTGTTCGGCGTTCTGTGGGCCGTGCTCCTCGGACTCGGGGGGCTCATCGGCGTCGGAACCCGCAGCGCGGCGCCGATCTGGATCTTCGCCGCGATCGGTCTCGTGACCACGGCGTACAGCTACTGGAACAGCGACAAGATCGCGCTACGCTCCATGCAGGCCTATCCCGTCACCGAGGAGGAGGCGCCGGGCCTGTACCAGATCGTCCGCGAGCTCTCGGAGCGCGCGAACCAGCCCATGCCCCGCATCTACATCTCGCCGACGCAGGCGCCCAATGCGTTCGCGACCGGGCGCAATCCGCAGCACGCCGCGGTGTGCTGCACCGAGGGCATCCTCCACCTCCTCGACGCGCGCGAGCTCCGCGGCGTCCTGGGCCACGAGCTCATGCACGTCTACAACCGCGACATCCTCACGTCCTCGATCGCGGCGGCCGTCGCGGGCGTCATCACGTCCGTCGCGCAGTTCGCGATGTTCTTCGGCGGCGGTGGCGGGCGCGACAACCGCAACGGCAACCCGTTCGCGATCCTCATCCTCGCGCTCCTCGCGCCCTTTGCGGCGAGCCTCATCCAGCTCGCGATCTCGCGCACGCGCGAGTACGACGCCGACGAAGACGGGTCCCAGCTCACGGGCGATCCGCTCGCGCTCGCGTCCGCGCTCAACAAGATCGACGGCGGCGTGCGGGCCAACCCGCTCCCGCAGGACCAGTCGCTCGTCAACACCTCGCACCTCATGATCGCCAACCCGTTCAAGCGCGGCGGCGGCGTCGCGAACATGTTCTCGACGCACCCGCCGATGGCGGATCGCATCGCGCGCCTCGAGGCGATGGCGGGCCAGATCGGGCGCTGAGCCCACCCCACCACGCACGACGGCGGGCCTCACCAGAGACGCGGTGAGGCCCGCCGTCGTGCGTTGTGCTGAGGATCTGGGTGCGCCCGCGCGGGTAGGCTGACTCGGTGCGAAGTCTGCTGGCCGATGTCACCCCACTCCGGGAAAGCGCAGACTTCCGCCGCATCTGGTCCGGGCAGCTCCTGAGCCTCATCGGCTCGCAGCTGACCCTCACCGCCGTGAGCCTGCAGGTCTACGACCTCACGCACTCGAGCTTCAACGTGGGGCTCCTGGGCCTCGTCTCGCTCGTGCCGCTCATCGCCGCCGGGCTGTACGGCGGCTCGATCGTCGACGCGCACGACCGGCGGCTCGTCGCCATCGCCTCCTCATTGCTCCTGTGGGGCACGAGCGCGCTCATCGCGCTCCAGGCGTGGCTGCGGCTCGACAGCGTGCTGCTCATCTACGTGCTCGTGGGGCTGCAGGCCCTCGGGTCCGGGATCAACATGCCCGCGCGCAGCAGCATCATCGCCCGGCTGGTCCGGCCCGAGCTGCTCGCGGCCGCGAACGCCCTCAACATGATCCTGTTCGGCCTCGGCGGGGCCGTGGGGCCGCTCCTCGCGGGCGCGCTCGTGGCGAGCGTGGGCTACGGGTGGACGTACACGCTCGACGTCGTGAGCTTCACGGTGGCGATGTGGGCCCTGTTCCAGCTCCCGCCGCTCCCGCCGCAGGGCGAGGTGCGTCGCGCGGGGCTCCGCTCGGTCGCGGAGGGCTTCCGGTTCCTCGGCACGCGGCCGAATATCCGCATGACGTTCCTCATCGACCTGTGCGCCATGGTCTTCGCGATGCCCCGCGCCCTGCTCCCGGCCGTCGCCACGCTCTCGATCGGCGGCGGCGCCGCGACGGCCGGCGCCCTCCTCGGCGGCATCGCTGCCGGGACCTTCCTCGGCGGGCTCTTCTCGGGACCTGTGGCTCGGCTTCGGTGGCAGGGGCTCGGCGTGCAGTTCGCCGTCGTCGCGTGGGGAGCGAGCATCTTGGCGTTCGGCCTCGTGGTGCTCGGCGCCGGGCGGCACGTACCGGACGGCCCCACGTGGTGGCTCGCGCCCGCGCTCGTCTGCATGGTTGCGGCCGGGGCCGCCGACTCCGTGAGTGGGGCGCTGCGCTCCACGATCCTCCAGGCCGCGACCCCCGACTCCATGCGCGGGCGGCTCCAGGGCGTCTTCACGGTCGTCGTCGCGGGCGGGCCGCGGCTCGGCGACGTGTTCGCGGGAGGCATGGCGGGCTGGATCGGTGAGGGGAGCGCCGTCGTCGTCGGTGCGCTCGTGTGCGTCGCGCTCGTGGGGGTGCTTCAGCTCGCCCAGCCGCGCTTCGGCGAGTACGACGCGCGGCATCCCACGCCGTAGCGCCGTGGGCTCGTCAGGGGCGCTGAGCCACGGGTGTGCGCGGGTTTCGCGCGGTCCTACACTGGGGCCATGTCAAGCCAGCCCATGAGATATCCGCCCGTCACCGAGCTGTCCACGGAAGAGTGCTGGGCGTCGCTGCGCGGCGCCGTGGTGGGCCGACTCGCCGTCGCCGGCCCCGAACATCCCGAGTTGTTCCCCGTCAACTACGTGGTGGACCACGGCACGGTCGTGTTCCGCACTGACCCCGGCGCCAAGCTCGCTGCGTCCCTCGACGAGGCGCGCGTCGCGTTCGAGGTCGATGGGTTTGAACCGTCCACGAATGAGGTCTGGTCCGTGGTGATCAAGGGTCAGCTCGAACCCGTGCTGCAGACCGCGGAGATCGTCGACGCCGTCGCCCTCCCGCTCTTTCCGTGGCAGAGCGGCGAGAAGGCGTTCTTCGTGCGAGTGGTCCCGGTCGCGCTCTCCGGAAGGCGGTTCGTGGTCGCGGATCCCGCGCGGTGGATCTCGCCGCTCACGGGGCTCCGCCGCGCGCGGGAGGAGTGAGGCCACGGGCCTTCTGAGGGCGTCGGGCCGCGGTGCGCGTGTTCAGGGAATCGTCATGGAATTCCCAGCGAGGCGCCCTGCGCGGCCCGCGCCTGATCGGTAGGGTGGAGGCCGTGCATGCCACCCAGGCCGAGATTCGTGCCACCGCCGAGGATCCGCTGCGCCTGCGTGCGCTCCACTTCCTCGAAATTCTCGATACCCGACGTGAGGAACGGTTCGACCGGCTCGTCCGGATCGCCCAGCGGCATTTCGGCGTTCCGATGGTGGCGATCAATTTCATCGACGCGGACCGGCAGTGGACCAAGGCCGAAGCGGGCCTCCCGGGCCAGACCGATGAACTGCTCTCGGAGTCCATGTGTGCGCACACCGTGCACGCGAACACGACCCTCGTGGTGCCCGATACCTCGACCGACGATCGGTTCCGGAACGGCAAGTTCGTCGCGGACGGTGCCCGGTTCTACGCGGGGCATCCGCTTCGCGCGCCGGGCGGGCAGCCCATCGGCTCCCTGTGCATCCTCGACACGAGACCGCGTGAGCTGAGCGATCAGGAGCAGGACGATCTTGCGGACCTCGCGGCGCTCGTCGAGCGGGAGGTGGCGCTCACCAACGAGCTCGACCGCGCGGCCTATGTCCAACAGATGCTCATGCCGCGCGAGGCCCCCGATCTCCCGGGATACGAGCTAGCGGGACTCTGCGTGCCGGCCCGCGACATCGGCGGCGACTTCTACGCTTGGCAGCTGCTCGGCGACGGCAAGCTTCAGGTGCACGTCTCCGACGTCATGGGCAAGGGCATCCCGGCCGCCCTTCTCGCGGCGTCGATGCGGACCGCCGTCCTTGGAGCGGCCCAGTTCAACGATCAGTCGATGGCCGTGGCCAAGGTGGCCTCCGTGGCGGAGACGATCCTTGGCAGCACCGAGACGTTCGCGACGCTCTTCTCGGGGCGGCTCGACCCCGCGAGCGGTACGCTCGAGTACATCGATGCCGGCCACGGGCTCGCGCTCATCCTCGAGGCGGACGGGGGCTTCCGCCGGCTCCAGAGCTCGGGGCTCCCGATCGGCCTCCTGCCCGCGGACACGTGGGAGCTGCACCAGGATCGGCTCGCGCCCGGGGAGATGCTCGTCGTGGTGACCGACGGCATTCTCGACCTGTTTCCCCGGCTCGAGGCGGCGATCGACTATGCCGTGGAGGGCACCGGGCGGCAGACGACGGCGGCCAGCTTCGTGGCGGCCGCGGTCGCCTTGGCGGAAACCGAAGGCGCGCAGGACGACGTCACCGTCCTCGCCCTGCGGCGCCGCTAGCCCGCGTCACCGGGGGTTCACCTAGCCGGGCTACGGTCGTCGCGTGAAGCGATTCTTTGGTGAGCGGAACACCCGATGGGCATCCATGCGCAATCGGCTCCATGTCTACGTCCTGCCCGACGACGAACTCCGGTCGACCCTCGTGGCGCGCCAGAGCGTCCTTGAGGGGGTCGAGTACTGCTCGGTCCAGCCCGAGCCCTATCTGCACGCGACTGTCCAGCAGTTCGCGACCGCTGCGGAGGAGGTCAGCCCCGAGGAGGCTGAGGCGTTCACGGAACGGCTCGCTCTGCTCGCAGAGGACACCGAGCCCTTCTCGATCGAGCTCGGCGCCCCGGTGGCCGACCAGTTCGGGCTCGGGGTGCGCGGCGCGCTCAGCCCCGAGTGGACGAGGCTCGTGGACGGTGTCCGCGAAGCAGCGGCCGCGACCGTCAACAAGGGCCGCGCGATGCCGGCCGCGCCGTTCGGCCCTCACGTCACCCTCGGCTACGGCATCGCCGACGGGAGCAGCGATCGGCTGCAGCGCGAGTCCGACCTCCTGGCCACGGAGCCGCTTCCCGCGCTCAAGGTCGCATCGCTCCATTTCCTCGGCGTCCACCAGGACACCGAGGCAGGGACCTTCACGTGGGACGCGACCGTTCCCTTCGAACTGGGGGCGTCGCGGGTCAGTCGGCGATGAAGAAGGTCTGGCTCTGTCCGACAACCAGGGTCCCAGTGATGGGGCCCGAGGGGTTGCCCAGTTCGGAAGCAGTCATTGACACCTGAAGGCGGGCGGCGTGGCCGCTATTCAGCGCGTCGGCGATCCGATCGACTACCGGTTGCTGTCCTTCGATGCTCTCGTCGTCCACCGAGAACTCAAGTCCTTGGAACCACACTGTCGCCACGTTCTGCCCCTTTCTCCACGCGAACGCTAACAGCACCGATCGGTCCGCGCCAGACAGCTTAAATGACTGCTGATTCCCGGCCTCCAGCAATCACTCGGGAGAATCGCCCTGGTCAGCGGAAGTTGACGAACTGGAGGTCGGCCTCGTCGAAGCCCTTGAGCAGGGTGATGGTGGCCTGGAGGTCGTCGCGGGACTTCGACGAGACGCGGAGCTCGTCGCCCTGGATCTGGGCCTTGACGCTCTTGGGGCCCTCGTCGCGGATGAGCTTCGTGATCTTCTTCGCGTGCTCCTGCGAGATGCCTTCCTTGATGGAGGCCTCGAGGCGGTACTCCTTGCCGGACGCAAAGGGATCGCCGGCGTCAAGCGATTTGAGCGAGATGCCGCGCTTGATGAGCTTGGACTCGAACACGTCGAGGACCGCCTTGACACGCTCCTCGGAGTTGGCCTTCAGGAGGATCTTCTCGCCGCTGAAGTCGATCTCCGCGCCGACGCCCTTGAAGTCGTAGCGCTGCGCGATCTCCTTCTGCGCCTGGTTCAGCGCGTTGGCGACCTCCTGCTTGTCCACCTTGCTCACGACGTCGAAAGTCGAATCAGCCATTGTTGCCTCCTGATCGGTCCGTCGCGGCATGAGTGAAAATTGGCCGCGCGGGGATGTCTGCGGCCAAGCCTAGTGCGTCTCACAGGATCGACGCTGGCGATCACAGTTCACTCTTAGCCGAAGCCCAGCGGGAGCGCATGTAGGCAAGCGAGCGTTGTACTCGACGGAAGCGCTCAAAGGAGGAGCAGTGGCGAGGCATCACGGTTCGAAGTCCACGGTCAAGCGTTCTGCGGCACGCGCCGTCGTCGGTGGCGTTGCCGCTGCGGCTGGTGGGGTCGTCGCCGCGACCCTCGCCGCGGGCATCGTGATGTCTCCCGCGCAGGCCCCGTCCGCCCGCCTCGGCGGGATCCACGACGACCTCCAGCGCGCCGTTCAGCTTCGTCAGATCACGCCCGAACAGGCCGCCCTCTTCGAGGCGAAGCTCTCCCGCGAGATCACCGGAAACGGCGAGAGCAGCTCGACGGACGCGTAGGTGCCGCCCACCGGGGCCGATTCGACTGGTGCACGGATCTTCTGTAATCTTGTCTTGCTCGCGCAGAGGAACACGGCTTCGGCCGCGGCCACTGGCGTGTTCTCGGCAGATTACCCGAGCGGCCAAAGGGGGCTGACTGTAAATCAGCTGGCATTGCCTACGGGGGTTCGAATCCCTCATCTGCCACCCTTGGCGAAACCCCGGTCAACCGACCGGGGTTTCGTCATGTCTGGGGCCGAGCAGTTCCGCCGATTGCCCGCAGCTCCGGCGGCCAGGCGAAGGTCCGCTGGGTTCAACCCCCTCTTCTGCGGCCGGACGGCTCCTCTGCACGGGAGCCTCTTCCCCGATTCCGCCTCGCCGCGTGCACCTCGACCGACTCAGGGCTACGGCCGGCTCAGGGCTACAGCCGAGTGACCTGCCCCGGTTCGGAAACGATTCCATAGATGAAGCACCGTGATTGAGCGAATGGAGCGCCCCGGCCGTGACTGAACCCTTGTTCCTTGAGGTGGGCGACGACCCGGCCAGCCTCGGCCTGCCCGTCGACGAGATCGGGAATTTCGTCATCGCCATGACAGTGCCCGACCTGGCGGTGCCCCGGCTGTCCGTCGTGGTGGACCGTGCGACGGCGGGAATGGTCGCGTACACGGCGCTGCAGGGATACGCGACGGCCCCGCTCAACCTGAGCGCGGTCCGCTGGCTCCGTTCGGGTTGGCCCGACGACTGGCCCAAGCTCGACGAGCCCGCAGAGTGGCTCCGGCCCCCGGGCGAGACCCAGGGCCCCTGAGAGCTACCGCCTGACCGCTACGGCCTGAGGGCTACCGTCCGAGATCCGCGGCGCGGCCACCGGCTCAGTGGTTCGGGACCGGGTCGACCCAGATGCGGGGGCTCTGAACCGAGGGCGTCTGCGGCGTCGGGCTGGAACCAGTCGGCCCGGGG
>NZ_JBKZWT010000103.1:0-11510 GCF_047759905.1 Sinomonas sp. G460-2
CCTCGAGATGTACGAGCGTCACCGAGCGGTGCTCGCGGAGCTGCGCCGCGAGCTCGACGGCGAGCGAGGTCTTGCCCGCGCCCGAGCGGCCGTCGATCGCAATGACGGCCGGGCGCGCGGGGCGGGGCGGGGTCACGCCCCTGCGTAAACCGGCGGGCGCCGCGAGAGCTCGGCGCGGACGTGCTCGACGATGCCGGGGACGGCCGCGTCGATGAGCTCCCATGCGAGCTCGAAGTCGCTCTGGTCGCCGAACCACGGGTCCTCGATGCCCTGGTCAAGGTGGTCCAGATGGGCGACGGCGGGGTCGAACTCCCGCAGCATGCGCACCTTGTGCTCGGTCCCGGCGGGGGCGAGCTCGCGGAGATGACCGTAATGGTCCACGTCGAGCGCGAGGATGAGGTCTCTTTCCACGAACCATTCGGGGCGGAATTTGCGCGCGACGTGCCGGCGCGCGGGCACGCCATGGGCGTCGAGGACGCGCGCGGCGCGCGGATCAAGAGGCCGTCCGACCTCGTAGTTGGTGGTGCCCGCCGAATCGACTTCCGCCCGGTCGGCGAGGCCCGCGCGGCGCAGGGCGTTGTTGAGCATGAACTCGGCCATGGGTGAGCGGCAGATGTTCCCGGTGCAGACCGTGATGATCCGGTAGGGGCTCGCCGTCGAGTTCATTGCACAAGCATAGGGTCCAGCCCTCGCTGAGCCGGAATCCGGGGTCGATCCGACCGCTTTACGACCGCTATAGGACGCTAGATGACTGCGAGGAGCGCCCCGACGCCCACGAACAGCACCCCGAAGATGCGGTTGAGCACGCGTTGGCCGCCCTCATCACGCGTGAAGCGCTGGAAGCTCTTCGCCGCGAGCGCGAAGAAGAACCACATGACCGCGACGTCGACGCCCACGATCGTTGCGCCGATCACCAGGTACTGGCTCCACAGGGGGAGCCCGGGCTGGACGAAGCCGGGGATGAACGCGAGGAAGAAGACGATCGCCTTCGGGTTGAGCAGGTTGACCCACAGCCCCCGTTGGAACATCGATCGGGCCGGCTCGTTGACGAGCGCCGCGGTGGCCTCCTCGGAGGCGTCGGGCTTCCGGATGAACTGCCGGACCCCGAGGTAGGCGAGGTAGGCGGCGCCGAGGTACCGGATCACGTTGAAGGCGACGGGCGAGCTTGCCACGAGCACCCCAAGTCCGGCCGCGACGATCGCGAGGTGGATCGCGAGGGCGGCCTGCTGACCGAGCACGCCCCAGATCGCGCGGCGGAAGCCCGCGTTGAGCGAGTTGCTCATCGTGTTGATGGCGCCCGCGCCGGGGGTGAAGCTGATGAGGAGGCATGCGCCGAGAAGCGCGGCCCAGAGGGAAAGTGGCACCCCTTCAGATTAAGGCCGCCCCTCACCACAGAATGTCGAGGCCGTGATCCCTCACGCCCGCCCGATCACCTCGCCGTTGGGGATGAGGAACCAGCCGTCCGCGGACGAGCCCCAGCGGTGCCAGCCGGACGCGATCCGCTCGAGGTCGGCGCGCTCCGCGAAACCGTACCCGACGGCCTGGTCCGCAAACGCAGAGTGCAGGACGCGCTCGCTCCACACGCGCGCCTGCCACGTGCGCTGCTGGGGCGTCGCGTACAGCCAATTGCTGCTCGACGGCGCCACGTCCGTGAAGCCCGCCTCCTGCATCCAGCTCACGAGCCGCCGCCCGGCGTCGGGCTCGGCCCCGTTGCGCCGCGCGATCCGCTGGTAGAGGTCCATCCACTCGTCGAGCTCGGGGATCTCGGGGTACCAGCTCATGCCGTGGAAGTCGGCGTCCCGCACGGCGATGATGCCGCCCGGCTTCGCGACGCGGCGCATCTCGCGCACGGCCGCGACGGGGTCCGTGAGGTGCTGGAGGACCTGATGTGCGTGGACCACGTCGAACGCCTCGTCCTCGACATCGAGGTCGTAGACGTTGCCGGTCACGAACCGCACGTTCTCGACGCCGCGCTCCTCGGCGAGGGCTCGGGCCTGCGCGACGATGTCCTCGGAGCGGTCGAGGCCCACCACCTGGCCGGGCGCGGTGAGCGCCGCGAAGTCGCACGTGATGCTCCCCGGCCCGCACCCGACGTCGAGCACACGGGAGCCCGGTGCGAGGTGCGGAAGGACGAAGGCTGCGGAGTTCTGGGCCGTTCTCGCGGCGTGGGCCCGCACGACGCTCTCGTGGTGGCCGTGGGTGTAGACGTCGTCGGGAGTGCTCTGCTGGCCGTCCATGGAACAACGTTACGCGCCGGCCGTGCACGCTTGGTGATAGGCGCGACAGGGCCCTGTGAGCTTGGCTACGAAAACCGGTATCTCGGCGAAACCGCCCAGAATACCGCCATAGGCTTGTTGCGACAAACCACGGATTCCACTGCGGGCAACGACGCCCCGGACAGCGAAAGGAGCACCACCCCATGTCCCTCCTGGATCAGAGCCGCACCCGCTCCCGCTTCCTCGGCCGGCGCTCGATGCACCTCGGCGAAGACATCCTCCTGGCCCGCCACGGCGCGCACATCCACCACCTCGTGCACGATCGCCGCAACCGCCGCATGGTCGCCGTCCTGCATGACGGGACGGTTGACTCCGCCTCGAACGCGCTCCTCGCGGCCGCCCCGACCCCGCTCGAGCGCCTCTCCCAGCAGCTTCAGGACGTCCGCGACGACGTGGCCCCCGTCTCGAAGGCGGACCTCAAGATCCTCGGCTGGTTCACGGTCGGCTGGGCGGTCGTCTCGGCGCTCTTCATCGTCGGCATGATCGCTCTCTCGGCGGCGACCGGCACGCAGGCCTTCGCGCAGGCGGCCACAATCTTTCCGTCGTACTGACGCCCGTTTCTCGGCAGGCGGACGCCCCGACGCGCCGTGCGGTCGCGCCGATACGCTGAGATGATGACCCCGCCCGCGCCAGCCGAGCCCTCTCCGCAGTCCGCCCCCGCCGCGGAAAGCACCGCCGCGCCGTGGAGCCCGCGGCTCGCGCTGCTCGTCGCCGCGACGTACTTCATGGAGTTCCTCGACGGCACGGCGCTCTCGACGGCGCTGCCCGCGATCGGCGCCGACTTCCGCGTGGTCCCGGCCGACGTCAACGTCGCCATGACGGCCTATCTCGTCGCGGTCGCGATGGGCATCCCGTTCAGCTCGTGGCTCGCCGAACGCTTCGGGCCCCGGCGCGTGTTCTGCACCGCGATCGCGGTCTTCACGCTCGCCTCGCTCCTGTGCGCGCTGAGCCCCAACCTCGGCGCGCTCACGGCGTTCCGCGCGGTCCAGGGCTTCGGCGGCGCCATGATGGTGCCGGTCGGCTCGCTCGTCGTGCTGCGCGGCACCCCCAAGGACCAGCTCCTGAAGGCGACCGCATACCTCGTGTGGCCCGGGCTCCTCGCGCCCGTGCTCGCGCCCCTCGTGGGCGGCGCGCTGACCCAGTACCTCTCGTGGCACTGGATCTTCCTCGTCAACCTCCCGCTCGGCCTCGCCGCGTTCCTCGCCGCCCTCCGGCTCGTCCCGAGCGTGGGAGGGGACCGCGACCGTCGCCTCGACTGGCCCGGCCTCGCGCTGACGACGGCGGGCGTCGCCGCGATCGTCGTGGGGCTCGAGCTCCTGAGCGAGGGGCGCCCCGCGGGATGGGCGACGGCGGGGCTCGCCGTGGGTGCCGCGGCACTCGTCGCGGCGGTCTGGTGGATGCGCCGTGCCAGACGACCGCTCTTCGACTTCCGCGTGCTCGGGGTCCGGACGTTCCGCGCGACCCAGACCGGCGGCTTCGTCTACCGGCTCACGATCATGGCCGTCCCGTTCCTCCTGCCGCTCCTGTTCCAGGATGGCTTCGGCTGGGATCCCGTTCACTCGGGCCTCCTCGTCGCTGCGGTGTTCGTGGGCAACATCGGAATCAAGCCGGCCACCTCCCCGCTCATCCGGCGTTTCGGCTTCAAGCCCGTGCTCGTCGTCGCGGCGACCGTCTCGGCGGTGACGTTCGCGGGGTGCGCGCTGCTCACCCCGGCGGTCCCGGACGTGCTCATCGCCGCGCTCCTGCTCGTCTCGGGCGCGTTCCGTTCGATCGGGTTCTCGGCGTACATGAACGTCCAGTACGCCGACGTCTCCGCGATCCAGCTGCCGAGCGCGAACGCGATCGCGAACACGCTCGTGCAGCTCGCCGCGGCGCTCGGCGTGGCCGTCGGGGCGCTCCTGGTCCGGGCCGGGATCGCGTTCGGCTCCGCGGGGGCCGAGCATGCGGCGCCGTACCGCGTCGCGTTCTTCGCGATCGCGGGGCTCATGCTCGTGAGCGTCGCGGACAGCCTCCTGCTCCCGCGCCACGCCGGGACCGAGGTGAGCGGCCGCCGCTGAGCCGCCGGGCGCCGTCGTCCGCGCCGCAGGCCGAGCCAAACTTGAGTGCACTCGACTCAAGTCAATTTGACACCCGTGAGCCCCTGCGTAGACTTGAGTGCAGATCGCTCAACTTGACCGCGAGCACTGTGAGCCCGGCGGCAGGTGGGCCTCTCACGGCAAGACCAATCAGCAGGAGGAACTATGTCCCGTGCAGTCGGCATCGACCTGGGCACCACCAACTCCGTCGTGTCCGTCCTCGAGGGCGGCGAGCCGACGGTCATCGCGAACGCCGAGGGCGGCCGCACCACGCCGTCCGTCGTCGCGTTCTCCAAGACCGGCGAAGTCCTGGTGGGCGAGATTGCGAAGCGCCAGGCCGTCAACAACATCGAGCGCACCATCGCCTCCGTCAAGCGCCACATGGGCACCGACTGGACGATCAACATCGATGACAAGAAGTACACGCCGCAGGAGATCTCGGCCCGCATCCTCATGAAGCTCAAGAACGACGCCGAGTCGTACTTGGGCGAGAAGGTCACCGACGCGGTCGTCACTGTCCCGGCCTACTTCAACGACGCCGAGCGCCAGGCCACGAAGGAGGCCGGCGAGATCGCGGGCCTCAACGTGCTCCGCATCATCAACGAGCCCACCGCGGCCGCGCTCGCGTACGGCCTCGACAAGGGCAAGGAAGACGAGCTCATCCTCGTCTTCGACCTCGGCGGCGGCACGTTCGACGTGTCCCTCCTCGAGGTCGGCAAGGACGACGACGGCTTCTCCACGATCCAGGTCCGCGCGACCGCCGGCGACAACCGCCTCGGCGGCGACGACTGGGACCAGCGCATCGTCGAGTACCTGCTCGGCCAGCTCAAGCTCAAGGGCATCGACCTCTCGAAGGACCGCATCGCCCTCCAGCGCCTCCGCGAGGCCTCGGAGCAGGCCAAGAAGGAGCTCTCGTCCTCGACGAGCACCAACATCTCGCTCCAGTACCTCTCGGTCACCCCCGACGGCCCGGTTCACCTCGACGAGTCGCTCACCCGCGCGAAGCTCCAGGACCTCACGAAGGACCTCCTGGACCGCACCAAGAAGCCCTTCCACGACGTCATCGCCGAGGCCGGCATCAAGGTCTCGGACATCAACCACGTGGTGCTCGTGGGCGGCTCGACCCGCATGCCCGCCGTCTCCGACCTCGTGAAGGAGCTCACGGGCGGCAAGGAGCCGAACAAGGGCGTGAACCCGGACGAGGTCGTCGCCGTGGGCGCGGCTCTCCAGGCTGGCGTCCTCAAGGGCGAGCGCAAGGACGTGCTGCTCATCGACGTGACCCCGCTTTCGCTCGGTATCGAGACCAAGGGCGGCGTCATGACGAAGCTCATCGAGCGCAACACGGCCATCCCGACAAAGCGCTCCGAGACGTTCACGACCGCGGATGACAACCAGCCGTCCGTCTCGATCCAGGTGTTCCAGGGCGAGCGCGAGTTCACCCGCGACAACAAGCCGCTCGGCACATTCGAGCTGACGGGCATCGCCCCGGCCCCCCGCGGCATCCCGCAGATCGAGGTCACGTTCGACCTCGACGCGAACGGGATCGTCCACGTCTCCGCGAAGGACAAGGGCACCGGCAAGGAGCAGTCGATGACGATCACGGGCGGCACCGCGCTGTCCAAGGACGACATCGAGCGCATGGTCGCCGACGCCGAGGCTCACGCGGCCGAGGACAAGAAGCGCCGCGAGGCAGCCGACACGCGCAACACTGCCGAGCAGCTCGCGTACTCCGTGGACAAGCTCATCGCCGACAACAAGGACAAGCTGCCCGAGGAGGTCAAGACCGAGGTCCAGGCCGACGTCGACGCCCTCAAGAAGGCGCTCGAGGGCACCGACGACGAGGCCGTGAAGACCGCGTTCGAGAAGCTCCAGAAGTCGCAGTCCAAGATCGGCGAGGCCATCTACGCGCAGCAGGGTGCCGCGGCCTCCGACGGCGCACACACGGCTTCGGGCGCGGCTGGCGGCGCGAGCGGTGCCTCGGCTGGCCACAAGGACGAGGACATCGTCGACGCCGAGATCATCGACGAAGACGAGAAGAAGAAGTAACGCGATGGCTCCCCACCACGGCAACGAGGAAGAGCACGAGGTCCGGGGCGAGCCGCAGAAGCCCGTGATTCGGGACAACCGCAAGGTTGATCCGAGCACAGGAAACGTGCGGCAGCCCGACGCGGGGCCGGCAGGCCAGAAGCCCGAGGCCGGTGCCGCGGGCGGGGCCTCCGGCGACGCGGGATCGAAGCACCCCGAGCACGAGGAGCTCCGCCCCGTGGACGAGGCGCACGACGCCGAGGACGTCCTCGCGCAGGCCGAACGGATCTTGAGCGAGGCGGCGGATGTCCAGAACGAGGCCGCCGAGCTTCGTCTGGACCTCCAGCGGCTCCAGGCCGAGTACATCAACTACCGCAAGCGCGTGGACCGGGACCGTGCGGTCGCGGGCGAGGTGGCCGTCATGGGCGTCCTCTCCTCGCTGCTGCCGGTGCTCGATGACATCGACGCGGCCCGCGCCCACGGCGATCTGGCCGACGGTCCGTTCGCGTCCATCGCGGCCAAGCTCGAGGGGATCCTCACGAGCCACGGCCTCGAGCGCATCGACGCGACCGGCGTGGAGTTCGACCCGAACATCCACGAGGCGCTCATCCAGCAGCCGGGCGAGGGCATCGAGGTCGACACGGTGGTTCAGGTCCTGCGTTCGGGGTACCGGACCCAGGCGCGCGTCCTGCGCGCGGCGCAGGTCATCGTCGCGGTCCCGTAGCTTGGGCTGGGACGCCGGACGGGAATAGGGGCCCCGCCCCTTCGCGCGATGGCTTTGCATCTGCGATGCAAAGCCATCGCGCTTCGGCAGGCCCAATGCCACTCCCGGGCCCCTATTCCCGGTCCGGCTTCGTCGAGCCGTCTCCTATACGGCACCGGCGTAACGTTAGTTTTTGAAGCAGTGAAGGGAGGCCCTTGTGGCCAGTCAGGACTGGGTGGAGAAGGACTTCTACTCCATTCTCGGCGTGCCCAAGGATGCCTCCGATGCGGACATCAAGAAGGCGTACAGGAAGCTCGCGCGGAAGTACCACCCGGACCAGAACCCCGGGGACAACGAGGCCGAGAAGAAGTTCAAGGACATCACCGAGGCGAACTCGGTGCTGAGCGACGCCGAGCAGCGGCAGCAGTACGACGCGATCCGGGCCATGGGAGGCGCGCGCTTCTCCGCTGGCGGCCCCGGCGGAGGCGCGGGCACCGCGGGCTTCGAGGACCTTTTCGGCGGCCTGTTCGGTGGCGGCGCCGGCCGGCATTCCCGCGGCTTCGGCTCGAGCAACCTCCCGCCCGAATTCGCTGACCTGTTCGGGGGCTTCGGCTCGGGCGGCGGCTTCCAGGCGCCCCAGCAGAAGGGCGCCGACCGCGAGGCCTCCACGACGATCTCCTTCGCGGGCTCGATCCGTGGAACGACCGTGGGCCTCCGCGAGCAGAACGGCGACGTCATCGACGTGCGCATCCCGGCGGGGATCCGCGACGGGCAGAAGGTCCGTGTGCGCGGCAAGGGCGGGCCGGGCTCGGCCGGCCCCGGCGACCTCATCGTCACGGTCCACGTGACGCTCCACGAGTTCTTCACGCGCGACGACGACAACATCCGCATCCACGTGCCCGTGAGCTTCGACGAGGCGGCGCTCGGCGCGCAGATCGAGGTCCCCACGCTCGACGGCCACGCGGTCCGCATGAAGATTCCCGCCGGCTCGAACTCGGGCCGCACACTGCGCGTCAAGGGCCAAGGCGTCAAGACGTCCAAGGGCACCGGCGATCTCCTCGTCACGATCGACGTCGTGGTGCCGCAGAACCTCTCGAAGGAAGCCGAGGACGCCGTGCGGGCGTTCGCGGAGGCCACGGCGAAGAACTCCGAATCCAACCCCCGCGCGGGGCTCGCCGCCAAAGCGAGGCTGTAGGCCATGGCCATTGATCCGTACGCTCCGATCTTCGTGATCTCCGTAGCGGCGGAGTTGGCCGAGATGCACCCTCAGACCCTCCGCCAGTACGACCGATTGGGCCTTGTCTCGCCCACGCGGCAGTCGGGCCGCCAGCGGCGCTATTCGCAGCACGACGTCGAGCTCCTGCGCGAGGTGCAGCGCCTCTCGAAGGACGGCGTTTCGCTCGAAGGCATCCGGCGGATCCTCGAGCTCGAGAACCAGGTGGCCGCGTTGCGTTCGCGCGTCGTGGAGCTCGAGCAGGAGGTCGTCGCGGCGCGGCGCGGCGCCGGGGACCCCCGCCGCGTGTTCGCGGCCGGGATCGGCGGCGACGTCGTGACCCTCACCCGTGGGCAGCGGCCCGAACAGCGCTCGCAGGCCGTCGTCGTGTGGCGGCCGCGGCCGGGCCAGGCTCCGGGCCTGTTCTGAGTTCTGGCCGGTCGTTGTGCGGGATCTGGCCGGTCGTCGATTGGTCACGTTTCTCCCAACGAGGGGGCACCTCCGTAAGTCCGCGCAAGGTTCGCCCAACGTTCACCTGAGCCTTGCGGGTCGGGAAGTACCGCCGTCGTACGGTCGAAACCGTAGCCGGCCACCCGAGCGAGGAGCCTCATGAGCACCAACCAGCACCCGGTCGTCCTGCCCGCCGAGGCCCTCGAGGGCCTGGACGGAGAGGTCGTCGACGCGAACATCGATGTGGTCAACGCGATGTATTCCGAACTCCTCGGCGAGGAGGAGATCGCCACCAACGCGCTGCGCAGCTACTACGTGGACTTCTACCTCACGGAGGCGCTCGACGGCGGGTTCGCCCAGTATGTGGTGAGCGCCGGTGAGCGCGAGGAGATCGACGATTTTGTGCGCGACGGCCTCCGCGAGATGGGCGCGACGAAGCACCTCGGGCTCTTCGAGGAGACCTCCGCGGCGTTCGACGCCCTCACCGACGAGGACGCCGAGGCCTACCTCGAGGGCGACGACGAGCCCTCCGAGGCGGTCAAGGCGCTCGAGTCGCTCGACGAGCGCTTCGAGGAGACGCTCGACGACGAGGATCTCGTGGCGCTCAACGCGGCCTGGCTTCGGGGCCAGGAGGGCCTGCTCGCGCTCGACGACGACGCCATCGAGCAGGAGATCGCCCGACGCGTGGGCCTCATCCCGGACCTCGAGGAGCGCCGCGCCGAGGCCGAGCTGCTCGACGACGGCTTCGACGACGCGTACGACGACGAGGACGACGAAGCCGACTTCGACGACTTCGAGGAGCTCGACGACGCCGAGTCCCACGAGCCGCACGCTGAGGCCAGCGCCAACGGCAACGAGCCGCACGCGCACGAGCCGCACGCGCACGCCGAGAAGGCCGAAGGCGCCGCCAAGTAGTCATCACAAGAGCGCGGGCGCCCCTCGGGGGCGCCCGCGCTCATCTGAAGATCAGGTCGCGGCCCGGAACTGCGGGCAGGCCTCGTTGGAGCAGCCTTGGTCGCGCGGGATCCACTGACCGCTTTCCTCGCGCCAGACGATGTGCCGATGCTGGCCGCAGAGCTCGCAGCTCGGGGCGACGTAGCTGTGCTTCTCCTCTTCCGTGTAGCTGCGGAAGCCTGACATGACTCCTCCTCGCTTCGGGGACAATCCCGAATCTACTCTCGGGTGCCTAGCCGAGCCAGAGCCCGGAAGACCAGCGCCCGCGAGCGGGGCGATCGAACGCGAGGCGGGGACGTGGGCCGATCAGTACCCCGACCCGGCTGCGGCGAGCGGAGCTTGGATCATGTTCCCGTCAGCGCCCACGACGTACCACACGCTCGCCACGCCCTGGCCGTTCGTCTGCCCGGGGGCGGTGTCCTTCGAGTAGTAGTAGATGGGCATGCCGTTGATGGTTACCTGCGACTTGCCGCTGGCCGTCTTGATGCTGCCGATCTTTCCCGTCACTCCCTGCAGAGCGGGGGTCGCGTCGCTCGTCACGGCGGGCCACAGCGTCGCGCAGCCGCCCGTGCACGCGCTCGTCGTGGTGCCCGGGTTGTCCCGCGTGTAGACGTAGACCGTGGTGCCCTTGCCGTCGACCACGATCACGTGGCCCGCGACCGTGGCCGTCTTGAGCGTGAGCCCGGCAGCGGCGGGCGCGGACTGCGACGAGCCGCCCCCGTAGCCGTACCCGAGGTTGTCCGAGCCGCCCGCGGGCGAGGACGAGGAGGGGCTGCTGGGCGCCGACGAGCTCGCGGGCGGCGCGGACGACGACGAGGAGCCGCTTCCTGCGTTCGCTCCGCACCCGGCGAGGGCCAGGGCAGACGCCGCGGAGAGCGCGGCCCAGACGAGTGCTGCTCGTTGGTTCATGATTCCGCCTTCCGATTCTCGGCGGCAGTTCGCCGCTGACCATGGAGACGCCGCGGGGTGCCCTGCGGTTCATCCGGCGGGACAATGTTCCTTGAACCGTTATGGCGCCCGTGACGTCTTGATGGCGAGGAGTTTTTGGACGAGGCAGCCTTCGGAGACAGCATGTCGATGGACGAGGATGCGGTCGCGGCGATCTATCGCGACCACGGCGCGGCGCTGCGGCGCTTCGCGCGCGGCGCCGTGGGCAGCGACGAGCAGGCCGAGGACATCGTGCAGGAGGCGATCATCAGGGTCTGGCGGCACGCACCCGAGGCGACTGCCGGGCTGCGCGCGTACCTGTATCGGACCGTGCGGAACCTCATCGTGGACCAGCATCGGCAGCGGGCACGGCGGCCGCACACGGTGACGCTCACGGGCATGGACGGCTTCGACGCGGCGCTCGACGCGGAGCGCATCGACGAACTCCTGGACCGCGTCGTCATGGAGGAGGCCCTCATGCGCCTCACGCACGAGCACCGGGAGGCCCTCGTCGCGATGCATTACCGGCGGCTCAGCGTCGCGGAGGCCGCCGCCGAGCTCGGCGTGCCCGCCGGGACAGTCAAGTCGCGGTGCTTCTACGCGCTCAAGGCGCTCCGCGTGGCGCTCGACGAGCTGGGGGTGGAACGGTGAATTTCGACCACAGCGAGCTTCGTCTCTCCCTCGGCGCGTACCTTCTGGGTGGCCTCGACGCGGACGAGGCGCGGGCTGTCGAGGAACACGTCGCCACGTGCCCCGAGTGCCGCGCCGAGATCGAGGAACTCGAGGTGCTGCCCGCGATGCTCGACGTCGTCCCCTCGGCGCGAGCTGCGGAACTCGTCGAGGCGCCGCTCGCCGCGACGGCGGAACCCGTGCCCGGGCTGCTGCTC
>NZ_JBKZWT010000104.1:0-11488 GCF_047759905.1 Sinomonas sp. G460-2
GCACGTCCGATGCTGGGAGTGAAGCTTTGAGCTCGTCGAGCCGCTCGGCCACGATGTCGGTGGCGACGAGCCGCGCGCCTTGCTCCGCCAGCCGGACGGCGGTGGCCCTGCCGATTCCTGACCCTGCGCCCGTGACGATGACGGTCTTCCCGGCGAACCGGCCTTCAGATGCCATGTAATTCCCTCGCTTGGCTTGAGGTGCGGGCGGTGCCCCGCCGTGTGATGACAGACACACTACATGCGAATCTCGTATTGGGAAACTATTTTTATCTCTGGCCGCTAGGGTGGAGGGGTGAGCACCGGTACTGGGCGCGGCCCCTACGCGAAGACGGCGGCCACGAAGCTGCGGATCATCGAGTCGTGCATCGAGGCCTTCGCCGAGACCGGGTTCTACGGCACCACGATGAAGGACATCGCCCGACGCGCCGGCATCAGCTATACCGGACTCCTGCACCACTTCCCCAAAAAGGAAGACCTGCTGCTCGCCGTGCTCGAACTCCGGGCACACCGCGACGAGGAGTTCCTCGCCCGTACCGGAGGCCTGAATGCTGGCACGGACCCCCTCGGAGTGCTCCACGGGATGCTCGAGGTCGCTCGAGGCAACACGCTCAAGCCCGGACTGCTCGAGCTCCACGCGGTCGTGTCAGGAGAGGCGACCTCTGCCGAGCATCCCGCGCACGGCCACTACGTGGCCCACTACCGCGACCTCCGCCAGTTCTACGCCGCAGCATACTCATCCCTACGGGAGCGCGGTCTGCTCGAGTCAAGCGCCACGCCGGAGACCCTCGCCACCATGACCGTCTCCCTTATCAACGGTCTGCAGGCGCAGTGGCTCTTCGACCGCCAATCCGTGGACGTGCCGGAGACGTTGCGGCAGTTCCTCGTCGACATCGTGCCGAGCCTGCGCCCGTCGGCTACGCACGAGCGACCGTGACCCGGCCTCCATTCCCCGGAACCACCCGCCCCCGACGTTCGTTGCGGCGCCGACCGAGGGGCATGGTCTCGGGGCCATGCATGGAAGGCTTCCACCTCTACGCGTGTTGGCCGAGGCGATGTCCGCCTGATCGCGGCTGCACGACACTGGGGTCCGCATGGGTCACGGGAATTCGAAGGCTGGCTTCGATGGACGCCGGAAGCGGCTCGACGGAGGTCAGAGTCCTTTGCGCCCTCGATGATGTCCAGGATCCGGATGCGGCGAGTGGGGTTGCGAATGCCACGGTGGGGCAATGACCACGTCCACCTGGCGGTGTTCATGGAGCGTGAGGACGGCACCCGCTGGAGCCAAACAGGAACTTCAAGCGAGCGAGGACGTCTGCACTGAGCTCGATGAGAAGCATTGGCTGGTCGTGCGCGGTGCGCACGCCGAGCACGGTTACCACACCAAGGAGCGCGAAAGCGCCGTGGCGATGGGACCGCTCGAGCTGGACCGTGACGGGCTACAGCGCGGAGTTCGTGTGCCGGTTGCGCCGCTCCGGAGTCCTGGTCCGGCCCGCTTCGCCACGGGATCAAGGACCAAGCCGCCGACTACTCCGTCGCCATCAAGCCGACGAACAAGACGAAGGCGCCCTGTGGTTCGGCGGCGGCCGTCTCGCAGAGATCTCACCCTTCCGAGGCTCCGCGGAGGCTGGGAGGTCACTTCAGTGACGACTGCTGATGTACGCGATGTCCTGCACCCCCAGAATCGAGGGGATCAGATTCCAGCACGGTGAGATCGGCGAGGAACCCAAGGTGCGGTCCGGCCCTTGCTTTTGTCCTCGAACGCCCCGAAGCTAGCCCACGTTGTGATCATGGCGAGCGCCTCGCTCCGTGCCACGGCTTGGGCAGATCCGAGTGCGACGCGACCCTGACCGCGCCGATTGACAGCGACATCGACGTTGCGCAGGACGCTGGCACTGTCCGGGACGGTGCCGGTCGCGTCCGTTCCGCCGACAAGGTCAACTCCAAACCCAGATCTCGGTGCCGGTGCCAGGCTTCGAAACGATCACCCCGCCGCGGCCCGATCTGACACGAACGATGATTCTCGCAGCGGCCCAATCGCAGTCGGCCTGAGTCTGACTGGGTGCCCGCCGTTCCTTCGTCCCCTTGGGCCGCTCTCGCCTCTGGGCTGCTGAACCCCGTTTCGAGCTGCCACGCGTCTTGCATTGAGGTCTGAGCGGGCTTTATCGCAGCAGACGTCACAGTGCGCGGGAACGTTGGGCACGTCGTTCCTCCCGTGGGCCGTTCCTGTTCACCTTACCGTCGAGGAGGCGGTGGTGACGGTTTCGATGCGGGTGATGAGTGCGGGGGACGGGTACAGGTATCTGCTGCGCACTGTGGCCGCGGCTGATGGGGATAGGTCGCTGTCGACGCCTCTGACTCGCTACTACGCCGAGGCGGGGACCCCGCCGGGGCGTTGGCTCGGCGGCGGCCTACCCGGATTGGGCGCGGGTGAGCTTCGCGCGGGCGATGAGGTCTCCGAGCCTCAGCTGCAGCTGCTGGTGGGGATGGGTCGCGACCCGCTCACCGGTGAGCCCTTGGGTCGGGCCTATCCGGAGTACAGGCCCGCCTCCGAGCGGGTCGCCCAGCGAGTGAGGGGCCTCGACCCTGGACTGGGTCCGCTCGAGCGGGCAGAGGCCGTCGCCGCGATCGAGGCGGGGGAGGCCGCGCGTGGCACGCGCAGGGCGGTTGCGGGGTTCGACTTCACGTTCTCGATCCCGAAGTCCGCCAGCGTGCTGTGGGCGGTGGCCGACGCGGGAACGCAGGCGCTGATCGCGGGCGCGCACCACACGGCGGTTGCGGAGATGGTTGCGTTCCTCGAGCGCGAGGTTGCAGCGACCCGGGTCGGTGCAACCGGGGCCGACGGGGCGGTTGCGCAGGTCGAGGTGACCGGTGTGGTCGCGACCGCGTTCGACCACTACGACTCGCGGGCGGGGGACCCGCACCTGCACACCCATGTGGTGATCTCGAACAAGGTGCGGACCGCCCAGGACGGGAAGTGGCGGTCGCTGGATGGGCGGCCGATGCACGCCGCGACCGTGGCGCTCTCGGAGCTGCACGAGGCGGTCTTCGCCGACCACCTGACCCGCTCGTTCGGCGTCGGCTGGGAGCAGCGCGAGATGGGCCGCGACCGCAACCCCGCCTGGGCCATCAGCGCTGTGCCGGAGGATCTGGTGGCGGAGTTCTCCACCCGCTCCCGCCATATCGAGGCGGAGAAGAACCGGCTCATCGGGGAGTACGTCCAGCGGCACGGACGACAGCCCTCGAGACCGACGATCCTGAAGCTGCGCGCCCAGGCGACCCTGGCCACCCGGCCGGAGAAGGAGGTCCGCTCGCTCGCGGACCTCACCGCGGAGTGGCGCCGCCGCGCCGCCGGGACGCTGGGGGAGGACGCCACAGCGTGGGCGCGCCGGGTCACGGAGAACGGGCCGGCGCTGCTTTTGCGCGCGGATGACATCCCGCTCGACATCATCGCCGGCCTCGGGCGCAGCGTGGTCGAGGCGGTGGGGGAGAAGCGCTCGACGTGGCGGCGGTGGAACCTGGCCGCCGAGGCAGCACGGCAGACGATGGGCTACCGGTTCGCCACCACACAGGACCGCGAGGCCGTCGTCGGGCTCGTCGTGGAAGCCGCCGAGGCCGCGTCGCTGCGCCTGACCCCGCCGGAGCTCGCGATCAGCCCGGCACTGTTCCGCCGCCCGGACGGGTCCAGCGTCTTCCGGCCGAAGCACTCGACCGTGTTCTCCTCCGAGGACCTGCTTGCCGCCGAGGACCGGCTGCTCGAACGCTCCCGCAGCACCGCCGGCCCCACGGTCCCGCTCGGCACGCTAGAGAAGGCCACTACTAGGCCCGACCGGGAGGGCCGGGTGCTCGGCGAGGATCAGGCCGCGGCCCTGGCCGCGGTCGCGGTCTCCGGCCGCGTCGTCGATGTGCTCGTCGGGCCCGCCGGAGCGGGCAAGACCACGGCGATGAACGCCCTGCGCCGGGCCTGGGAGGCAGAACACGGCAAGGGCTCGGTGGCCGGGCTCGCCCCGTCCGCGGCCGCAGCTCAGGTCCTCGCCGGCGACTTGGGCATTCCGGCGGAGAACACGGCGAAGTGGCAGTCCGACCACGAACTCCACGGCAGCACGTTCGGCGCGGGGCAGCTCGTCATCGTCGACGAAGCCTCCCTCGCCGGCACCCTCTCCCTGGATCACATCACCCAAGCCGCCGCCGATGCCGGGGCGAAGGTCCTGCTCGTCGGGGACTACGCCCAGCTCCAATCCGTCGACGCCGGCGGCGCCTTCAGCCTCCTCGTCTCCGACCGCGCCGACGCCCCCGAACTCCTCGACGTCCACCGCTTCACCCACGACTGGGAGAAGAGCGCATCCCTTCACCTGCGGCACGGCCGCACCGAGGCGATCGACACGTACCTCGACCACGGCCGCATTGCCAGGGGAGAGGCCGAGACGATGAGCGAGGCCGCCTACATGGGCTGGCGCGCCGACCGTGCCAACGGCCGGGTGTCGGTCCTGATCGCCGAGTCCCGCGAAGACGTGACCGCGTTGAACGGACGGGCCCGCGCCGACCTCATCCTCGACGGCGTCCTCAGACCCGGCCGCGAGGTCGAACTGGACGACGGCACCCGGGCGGGCGTCGGCGACATTGTCATCACCCGCCGCAACGACCGGCGGCTGCGCAACGGCAGGGACTGGGTCCGCAACGGCGAGTACTGGACTGTCACCGCGGTCCGCGGGGACGGCTCGGTAACCGTCCGCAGGGCCGGGCGCCGGTTCGGGGGCGCCATCGTCCTGCCGGCCTCGTACGTGGCCGAGCACCTCGATCTCGGGTACGCGGTCACCGCGCACCGGGCGCAGGGCATCACGGCTGACACCGCCCATGTGCTGGTGGAGCCGACCACGACGCGGGAGAACCTCTACGTCGCCATGACCCGCGGACGCGAGGCGAACCAGGCATACGTGGTGCTGAACAGGCCCGACGATCACGGCGAACCGCACCCGTCCGAGAACCCCGGGGCCACCGCCCGGAGCGTCCTGTACGGGGTGCTCCAGCACGTCGGTGCCGAACTCTCCGCCCACGAGGCCATCACCGCCGAGCAGGAGGCGTGGGGCTCGATCGCCCGGCTCGCCGCAGAGTACGAGACCATCGCCCAAGCCGCCCAGCACGATCGCTGGGCCGACCTCATCCGCGCCAGCGGCCTCAGCGGCGACCAGGCCGGGGCCGTCATCGACTCCGACGCGTTCGGCGCTCTGACCGCCGAGCTGCGACAGGCCGAGGCCAACCACCACGACCTAGACCAGCTCCTGCCGCGCCTCGTCCAGGCTCGCGGATTCGACGATGCCGACGACATCGCCGCGGTCATCCACCACCGCCTGACCGGGGCCACCGCGCGTCCAACCGGCTCCGGGCGCACCCGCAAACCCCCGCGCCTCATCGCCGGGCTCATCCCGCGCGCCGACGGGCCGATGAGCCAGGACATGCGCGCCGCCCTCGACGAACGCGAAGAGCTCATCGAGGCACGCGCCGACGCCGTGCTCGAGGAGGCGTTGGACGCGAACGCTGCCTGGGCGGCGGCTCTCGGCGCCCCGCCTCGGGACCACAGGGGGGTAGGAGTCTGGCGGCAGCACGCGCGGGTCATAGCCGCGTACCGGGACCGGTACGCCATCACCGCAAGCACACCGCTGGGTGCCCCACCCGAGACGGTGGCACAGAAGATCGACAGGGCACGCGCTCAAGCACCGCTCCGCGCCCTCGCCTTCACGCAGCCGCCGGCGGGTTCCGAGCAAAGGATCTCGCGCCAGCCGACACGACAGCACACGCTGTGACCATCCGGCGAAGGAACCGAGTGAGGGGCGTACCGCCTGTGCAATACGCCCCACGCTCGGTGTCCCAACAGCGAGCGAGTCGCGGTAGACCCTGAGATGACCGCAGGCATGAATTCGAAACCGCTATCCGGCGCGCCACTCAGGCGGCCGCCATCCACTGAGATACTTCTCGGCAAGGCCAACGACCTCCGTGTCACCGTCTAGCTCGCGGAGCAGAGCGACGGACTCCCTAAGCTGGTCCTCTCCGACTGCCTTCACGACCGCTTCCCATGCGAGCTGGGGCTCGATGTCCACATACCGGGAACCCATTGACTGGGTTCGACGATCCGATCGTGCCGATACCAGTAGGGCCCGCACGAAATCAGGGTGGCCGGAGACATCGACTGGATCTACTTCACCGTCTCTCGAGGTGGCAAATAGATACACGCGCAGCAGATCCCACTCCGACTCTCCGTCCGACGGCAAGACTGATCTAGCTTCACCAACGAACTGGGCTTCCAGTTCCGCAGCAACGGGCTCACCGACGAGTCGTGAGCCACTGCCTTCGATATGGCCGATCGAGCGGATGAGAAGAAGCCGCGAGGAATAGCTATGCACGTCGGCAAGGATGAGACGAACGGCGGCCTCGCGCTCGCCCTCGTCCTGCATGGTTCGAAGAAGCCTGACCACGACCCGCGCGACGGTCAAGTCAGGCCGGCTAATACCGAAGATCCCTTGGCTTGGCCGGTGCGGCAGCTTCGGTATTCGGTTGAGCAAGACGATGCTGGACGGCACAACTGCCTCCAGAGGGAATTCTCCTTCATACGCCTCAAGCGCGGCAATCGTGTCTTCGACCTTGGCTTCTTGAATGGAGTCAAGGAACTCGTTGAAGGCCGAAGGATCGGTCATGAGGGTGAAGGCGTGCTCCGCGGCGCGGAACGACGCCAACTCTGCGGGAGCAACCCGGTCCAAGTAGAGCGAGAGGAAATCGGCGTGCGCGACGCGGTGCGCTCGGCGCCACCCGGCCAGTGAGCCAGAGCCGTAGGAATAGTTCTCGAAGAGCCGCTGGGCGGCCGGGAACAGTCTTCTGATCACGTCCTTGAGGAGGTCAGGGTCGCCATACTTCTCGAGGACCTCTTCCATTTTGACCTTGTGCTGCTTGAGGAGCGGCTCCGTGAATGATCCGACGCTAGTGAGTAGTGCACGAATTGACTGCAGGCCAGCGAAGATCTCGGGTCGAAAGATCCGCAGGGCTTCCAGCGCGATCACATCAACGAGCTCGACGTCCTGGTGCAGGGCATTGATGGTGGGCTTGGCCGAGACGGCAAGCCTGGTGACGTCCCTCATGTTTGACATCAGCGGTTCGATGAGCTCGAAATAGACATCTGCCCATCGGGTGGAATCGAAGAGCGAGCCTTCGAGCGGTCCCATGATTCTGTCTAGCTCGGCGAAGACTCTGGAACGAAGGAGGGTATCGGGGATCGCCGGGAGATCGAAGCTTAGCTGGATGATCTTCTCAAGGTAGGCGCGACCGGGCACGCCGTCTTCGTCGAGGGCGGCTTCAACGCGGTTGCGATCAAAGGCAAGCACGTAGATCACGTTGGGGAAACTGGCCGTGAGGCGTACGAGCTTGAAGATGTCACGGATCTCAGGAGTTGTCAGGCGGTCGATGTCGTCGATGACGACGACTATCGGCCTCTCAACCTGTCTCAACGCCTCGGTGACCTTCGTCCGCATAGAGGTGGCGCTGGCGCGCTTCTTGCTGAGGGCATTGGCGGATTGGAACGCCTTGACTGAGCGGTCCCACCACGAACCGAAACCCGGGATGAGGGCCAGCGGACTCAAGACCGCGCTGTACTCATCGAGGCGATCAGCGATGGCGCCGAACCGGCTGCCCCTGATGCGAAGCTGCGAGGACAGCTCGGCGAAGAAGACGTCTGTCAGCTGTTGCGTTCCGGAAAAGAGCCAAGGATTGAAGTCGACAACGGTGAGGGCTGGATCCGTCGCGAACTCCTCCTTCATCAGATTCACGAACGAGCTCTTGCCGAAGCCCCACGGGCCGAGCACGCCGACCACAATGCCCTGGGCGGCGCTGACCGACCGCAAGGTCCTGGCGAAGTCGTGCGCTAACGGAGAGCGCTGAAGAGCGTCCTCAGTCGATGTCGCAATTGGATGGTCTACCGGCGCCTCAAACTTGTCGAAGCTGTCCGCCACAACGCCCCCTCGTCGATCGATTAGTCGCACCTCACCGATCCAAGCGCTCCTACACTGTTGCTCGCAGGGACCCGAATCTTGGGGGACGGAACCTCGGCGGCTGTTCGACTTGGTTCTACAGGCGCCGTGGTCTGGCCGTCCACGACGGGAGGCATACTCGGGCGATGCTACGCCCCCGTCATGTACACGTACAAGGCAGCAGGGGCACGGCTCCACTCGCGAAGAGATCCGCAGTACGACGGCGCCTTCCCAAGCTTCAAGCTTCTCCACCACGGCCGCCTTGAGCGCCTCCGGCGGTGCCGCTCCAGCCGAGCCCTTGTGTGTACGTTGGTCGCGGGCGGCCGAAACATGCACCTCAGGTTCGCTGCCCGCTGGCGGCAACCAGTGTTCACGGTCTGAGGTCTGTCCTGTTAAGGAGGATCAGCTGAATGCCGACATCTGTGGATCGGGCCCGCGCTATCGACTCTGATTCTTCCGAGATCTCGTCGGGGGCCGAGAGGACATAGACCTCCGCGCCGAGCCTTTGAGCCAAATTGATGTCCCGCTCGATTTGCTCAGCGGTGAATTCCGCTCCGCGGGTCTTGACTTCCCCTACCGTGAGTCGTCCTGCAAACAGCCCCACGATGTCTGCCTCTCGGCGGTCGCGGTCTTCGAACGTAAAGTCGACGCCGGGAAGGAACCACGACAGCGGTTCCTTCTTATGCAGCGCCGCAATCGTCAATAAGTGAGGAAAGACGCCCTGGTCGCTCGCCCGGTCGATAAGTCCATCTAGCCGGTAGAAGACGCTTGGCCCAGCGTTTGCGCCGGTGTATCCTCCCGGCGCTCGGCAAGCTGGGCAGGCCGCCCCGGCCTGCGGCACGTTCGCGAGCGGCATGAAGCTCGACGTCCGACACGAGCGGCATTTGAGCTCGAAGCCCCGTTCCGCCCACCCCAGACCGCAGAGCCGCTCAAGCGCAACAGTGGCATCGACGGCAGGGAGCCCGACGTTGCCAGGCAGCCGGTAGGCCCTCTTGCTCTGCGATGCCCAATCGCGAGCGAATTCGATCAGGTCATCGGATGAGGCCTCGGTTCCGGTGATTCTCTCTAGCTCATCCAAGAACCGCTTCGATCGCGGTGTCGTGAGGCCCCGAATTGCCTCGAAGATGTCCGGCTCCAGAAGGGCGGCAGTGTCTCCCTCGCGAGCAAGGAACATCGAGGCAATGCTTCCTTTGTCCGACGAAGCGTGGCTCTCGGCCGCAGCATCGATGAGGGCAATCAAGGCATCGCTCAGCTCCGGAACCTTCATCTCAAACCGGTACTGGGCCAAGGCTGGAACGGCGATCTCGAGCTCGTCGCCGCCCCAGACCGCACCCGGGATCATGGAGGACGAGATCACCTCACGCCTCGGAAGGCCGTCGAAAAGGGTTGAACGCAAACGCACCTTGGTGGCCCCGCCACCGTCGAAGGCAATCGGCGAAGCGAACTGCAAGATGGTCGACCGGCCCGTGAAAGCGTGCGCGTCCAGATGGGTGGTGACACCGTAGTGCCTGTCGAAGCTAACGTACTGATCCACTCCCGCCACGATGCGATAGGTGAACGGAGCGTGTCGGCGCTCAACCGGCGGCGGGAAATGGACCGAGGTTCGCGTCTCCTCGTTCGCGGCGGGTACGAGGCCGAGGGTGGAGGCAATGCCCGCGAGCTCCTCTGTCGACGCGCTTGAGCTTGTAAGAAAGACATCGGGGGAGATTTCGTCCGGGCGGCTGAGGGCGCTCGCGAGCTGCGCTTCGAAACCCAGCCAGTGGGGGACGTCCTCTGCAGGAAGAAGAAACATCGGCATGGTGCCGATGCCCCTGGGCCTGAGTGCCCTGACGTTCCAGAAGTCCAAGGCATCGTCGAGGCTGTCGTTCGCGGTTATCCAGACGACGCTGGGAATGTTGGCGGGAGCGGGCGAGGCGTACGTCTCGCTAAACGCGGCGAGAGTCTGGGCGATCCACGTCGCATTGCGAAGCTGGGCGCGGCCGACACCGTCCGCAGAGCTTGATGTCGAAACGTTGACGCCCCGGCGGTGGGCTTCGTCCAGGTGCTCTGCTGGCAGGTCGCCTGCGGCCACAGCCTCCCAAAGGCGACTGGATGGAGCCGCCGTGAAGTGCGGGCCGAGGCTCTCGATAGAGATCGAGGGCAGTGATAGCGGATGGGTGTTGATATACACCGGTCCCCAGCGGTCGATTGACCGCAGAGGCACCCAGGGAAGGTCCAACGCTTCCGCCGTGCGCTTTGCACCGGAATCTGCAAGGTCGACATTAACGAGGCCATCGATATGGGTCAGCTCCAGCAGGGCTTTCACCCAAGGCGCAGGATCGGCGTCGTCCGGGATAGGAAATATTGGTTCCGCAGCGCCGCCCCACCTCGTGCTGGCTTCTTGTACCGCGCGGCGAAAGCCTGCCCGGCTGCCTGGTTGAATGAGGTATCCAGCCCGCGCAGGTGCGAACGTTGCCTGCACGGGGTACAGCCCTTTGTATTTGTCCGAGTCCACGGTGGGAAGTTTCGCATTTGGTGAACGAGTAGGCCAGACGTCCGCTCGCCGTTTCGTGCCGAAGGGCGATTCGAACTGCCTTGCAGCGTGTTTCTGCATGTTTGCGTCGGTTCGGCGGAACCGCCTCCGGGTTGTCCACAGGCCCACGACCCGCTTCAGCTGGCAGCGTCCAAGCGCTATAGCGTGATTCCATGAGTACCTCCGGCGCCTTCCGGGCGGGGCGTGAGGCGCCGTCATGTCTGTCGCGCTGGAGCTACGGGTCGGTCGGGAAGCCTCGGACGGATTGGCCGCCCCATGGATCCTTTGTGACGTTTGCTCAACGTCCCCTGCGGCGACAACGCGGCCGGCCTTTCGGTCCGCCCGCCGGAACGCCTTTGGGAAGTGGACCAATCAGGTGACCAACAGCCTGCAAACCATGCAAAGGAAGGCGCGCGGAGCACACGGCTGAAAGGCAAAACCCCTGGTCAAGGGACGCAAGGCGGGTCATCCGGGCACCTGGGGGTCAAGGGGTCGCAGGTTCAAATCCTGTCAGCCCGACCACGAAGCCGCGGAAACCCAAGGGTTCCCGCGGCTTCTGCGTAGGTGAGATTTGAACCGGCCATCAAATACCCATCAAAAACCCCTCCCGCGGGGTGCCCTCGCGGCCCCGGCGTTCGGCCCGGCGGTGTTGCTCCCGGACCCTCCCGGATGGCCCGGGACGCCCGGTGCACCTGCCGGGCATGAGCACTCCTGCACCCCTCCCGCACCCCCTGACCGGCCTGCCGCCACTGCTCGACATCCGCGAGCTCTCGGCCTATCTGGGCGTCCCGGTCTCGACGGTCTACGACTGGCGCGCCCGCGGCCTCGGGCCCCGCGCATACCGGTTCGGCAAGCACCTCAAGTTCGCAGTGGCCGACGTGACCGCCTGGATCGAGGCGCAGCGCGACCCCGCGCCGTCGTCGTCGCCGGACCGGCGGTGACCCGGTGAGCCGCCCGCGCCTGACGA
>NZ_JBKZWT010000105.1:0-11439 GCF_047759905.1 Sinomonas sp. G460-2
CGCCGTGCACGCGCTCACCGACCTCGAACCCGACCTCGAGGTGTGCCTCCGTGACGCGCGGCGCCTGGTCCGCGACGCGGGGCGGCTCATCGGGAAGCAGCTGACGGCCCGGGGCCTTGCGGGAACGTCGGAGGGCCTCACTAACGTTGACACTGACAGCAGGAAGGAGTCTGTGCGATGACTGACGCCGGATTCGATCTGGTCATCCGCGGACAGCGCGTCCTCACCACCGCGGGGATCGCGCCGCGGGAGGTAGGCATCGTGGACGGGCGCATCGTCGCGCTCGAGCCGCTCGGGAACGGCCTGGCCGGCCGCGAGATCATCGAGCTCGCGGACGACGAGACGCTCATCCCCGGCCTCGTGGACACCCACGTCCACGTGAACGAGCCCGGCCGCACCGAGTGGGAGGGCTTCGCGTCCGCGACGCGGGCCGCCGCCGCCGGGGGCGTGACCACGATCATCGACATGCCGCTCAACAGCATCCCGCCGACCGTCAACGTCGACGCGCTCCGGCTCAAGCGCACGGCCGCGGAGACGCAGTCGTTCGTGGACGTGGGCTTCTGGGGCGGTGCGATCCCCGGGAACACGGGCGATCTCCGCGCGCTCCACGACGAGGGCGTGTTCGGCTTCAAGTGCTTCCTGCTGCACTCCGGCGTGGACGAGTTCCCCCACCTTGAGGTCGACGAGCTCGAGAAGGACCTCGCCGAGATCGCCTCGTTCGACGGGCTCATGATTGTGCACGCGGAGGATTCGCGCGCGATCGATCGCGCGCCGAACCCCGAGGGCGATATCTACGAGAGCTTCCTGCACTCGCGGCCCCGCGGGGCGGAGAACGTCGCCATTGCCGAGGTCATCGAGCGGGCCCGCTGGACGGGTGCGCGGGCGCACATCCTGCACCTCTCGTCGTCGGACGCCCTCGCCATGATCGCCACCGCCAAGCGCGACGGCGTCAAACTCACCGTGGAGACGTGCCCCCACTACCTCACGCTGCTCGCGGAGGAGATCCCGAACGGCGCCACGGCGTTCAAGTGCTGCCCGCCGATCCGCGAGGCGGCCAACCGCGAGCTCTTGTGGAAGGGCCTCGAGGACGGCGTGATCGACTGCATCGTCACCGACCACTCCCCCAGCACTCTGGACCTCAAGGACCTCGAAAACGGCGACTTCGGGGTCGCGTGGGGTGGGGTCGCGTCGCTCCAGCTGGGCCTTCCGATCATCTGGACTGAGGCGCGCCATCGGGGCATCCCGCTCGAGCGCGTAGTCGAGTGGATGGGCCGCAAGCCCGCCGAGCTCGCCCGGCTCCAGCGCAAGGGCACGCTCGCGCCCGGGTACGATGCAGACCTCGCGATCTTCGCAGCCGACCAGGCATTCGTCGTCGACGCGGACAAGCTCTACCACAAGAACCACATCACGCCGTATCAGGGGAAGACCCTGTCCGGGGTGGTGCGCCGCACCTTCGTGCGCGGCACCGAGGTGGACTTCAGCGAGCCCAGGGGCCGCCTGATCCGCCGCGGCACGGCCTGACCCTTTGCTGGAGGAGGAACCATGACAACCACCACGAAGCTCGCTTCCGGGCAGCTAGCCCCCGATTTCACGCTTCCCGACGCGTCCGGGAAGGACGTCTCGCTCTCCAATTACCGGGGGCGCCGCGTCGTCGTGTACTTCTACCCGAAGGCCGCCACGCCCGGCTGCACGACCGAGGCGTGCGACTTCCGCGACAGCCTCGACTCGCTCAACGCCGCAGGCGTGAGCGTCGTCGGGATCTCGCCCGACCCGGTCGAGGACATCGCCTCGTTCGCCGATGACTTCGGCCTCACCTTCCCGCTCCTCGCGGACGACGGCGCCGCCGTCGCCAAGGCGTGGGGCGCGTGGGGCGAGAAGATCGTGAAGGGCGAGGTGGTCGAGGGCATCCTGCGTTCGACCGCGGTGATCGCCCCTGACGGCTCGATCGAGTCGATCGACTACTCCGTCCAGGCCGACGGCCACGTTGCCGCGCTGCGGGACCGCCTCGGCGTCTGAGCCGCACCTCGCCCCGTCTCCAGGGCCCCGGACCGTGCGTCCGGGGCCCCCTTTTCGCCCCGTCACACACTAGGGTGTTGACAATCACAGTGGCCCCGGCCACACTATTTACACATGCTGAAATAACAGTTCCACGATGCGGAACCCAAGAAACCGACGTTCCGTATAGCCGTCACCGTGGATGCCAGCATTGAGCAGTTGAGGACCCGACAAGCCATGTTGCTTGAACAGTTCAACGCCGCCCCCGCCGATCAGGCACGAGAGCTTTTGAAGCCGTGCCTCGACGTCCCCCGCTGGATCGAAGAGATCACCGCTGGCCGCCCCTTCGCGAGCCTCGACGCCCTCTTCGACGCTGCCCGCGGCGCAGCGAAGCCCTTCACCGCCGACGAGCTCGAGGGTGCGCTCGCGCACCACCCCCGCATCGGCGAGAACGCGGCGGGCAAGTCCACCGAGGCCTCGATGTCCCGCAGCGAGCAGTCCGGGGTCGACCCCCGCGACGACGCCACGATCACGGCGCTCGCCGAAGGCAATCGGGCCTACGAGGAGAAATTCGGCCGGGTCTTCCTGATCCGCGCCGCCGGACGCTCGGCCGAGGAGATGCTCTCCGCCCTCCAGGAACGCCTGGGCCACACGCCCGAGCAGGAGGACGCAATCGTCGCCGAACAGCTCCGCGAGATCGCGGTGCTGCGACTCGAGAGGAGCATGAACGCATGAGCGTCTCCCATGTGACCACCCACATTCTGGATACCGCGACCGGCAAGCCGGCCGCAGGTGTCGCCGTCGAACTCTACGCCCGCGACGGCGAGGCATGGTTCCAGATTGGAACGGGCACTACCGATGCCGACGGGCGGGTGAAAGACCTCGGCCCGGAGCGACTGGCCAGCGGCGAATACCGCCTCCAGTTCGCGACCGGAGCCTACTTCGCCGGCATCGGGCAGGAGACCTTCTTCCCGGAGGTTTCTCTGGCCTTCACGGTCAACGAGAACGAGGCGCACTACCACGTCCCGCTCCTGCTGAGTCCATTCGCCTTCTCAACTTACCGAGGGAGTTAACCCATGTCTGAGAGCAAGATCGTTCTGGGCAAGAACCAGTACGGCAAGGCCGAGGTCCGCGTCGTCAAGATCACCCGCGACACCGCGCGCCACGAGATCGAGGACCTCAACGTCACGTCGCAGCTCCGCGGCGACTTCGCGGCGGCCCACTTCGACGGCGACAACGCCCACGTGGTCCCGACCGACACCCAGAAGAACACGGTCTACGGCTTCGCCCGGGACGGGATCGGCTCCCCCGAGCAGTTCCTCATCCGGCTCGCGAACCACTTCACGTCCGAGTTCGAGTGGGTTACCGGCGGCCGCTGGGAGGCCGAGCAGTTCGCGTGGGAGCGCATCGTCGCGCACGGCGAGGGCCACGACCACTCGTTTGTCCGCAAGGGCCAGGAGGTCCGCAACGCGGTCGTGACGAAGGACGGCGACAACGTCTACGTCATCTCGGGCCTGAACGACCTCACGGTCCTCAAGTCCACCGAGTCGGGCTTCGTGGGCTACCCCAAGGACCGCTTCACGACCCTCGCAGAGACCACCGACCGCATCCTCGCGACCGACGTCTCCGCCCGCTGGCGCTACAACAACGAGGCGATCGCGAACGGCACCGTCGACTTCAACAAGGCGTACGACGACGTCAAGGCGCTCTTGCTCGAGGGCTTCTCCGAGGAGTACTCCTACGCGCTCCAGCAGACGCTCTTCCAGATGGCCCAGAAGGTCCTCGACGCGCACCCCGAGATCGACGAGATCCGCTTCTCGACCCCGAACAACCACCACTTCCTCGTCGACCTGACGCCGTTCGGGCTCGACAACCCCGGCGAGGTCTTCTACGCGGCCGACCGCCCGTACGGCCTCATCGAGGCGAACTTCCAGCGCGAGACGATCTCGGACGCCGGAAACGCGTGGGACGGCATCGCCGGCTTCTGCTGAGCGCCCTTCCTAACCGACCCCACCCACCCACCCACCCACAGACGGACGACGGCGGCACTCCCTGGCCGCCGTCGTCCCCCCTTTCTTTGAGCCCACCCACCCACCCTCACCCACCCACACCCAAGTTGCGCACTCGGAAACCAAAGCTGACGAGGAGGTCCGCTATGTCCCGAAAGACCGCATCCACCCCACCCGCTCCGAGCCCTGAGGTCCAGAGCCCCGAGAACGAAAAGCTCCCGATCGCCACGGCGTTCGCGTACGGCTTCCAGCACGTCCTGACGATGTACGGCGGCATCATCGCCCCGCCGCTCATCGTCGGCGCGGCCGCTGGCCTCAAGGCCCAGGACATCGCGCTGCTCATCACGTCCTGCCTGTTCATCGGCGGCCTCGCGACGATGCTGCAGACGCTAGGCATCAAGTTCTTCGGCTCACGCCTCCCGCTCGTCCAGGGCGTCTCCTTCGCGTCGGTCGCGACGATGCTCGCGATCGTGAGCGGCGGTGGCGGCATCCAGGCCGTGTTCGGCGCCGTGATCGTCGCCTCGCTCATCGGCCTCGTCATCGCGCCGTTCTTCGCGCAGATCGTCCACTTCTTCCCGCCGGTCGTGACCGGCGTCGTCATCACAACGATCGGCCTCTCGCTTGTGCCCGTCGCGGCGAACTGGGCGCTCGGCGGCAACGCGAAGGCCCCCGGCTACGGCGATCCGTCGAACATCGGCCTCACGGCGCTCACGCTCGTGATCATCATGGCCTTGAGCAAGCTCGGAAGCGGCATGGTCTCGCGCCTGTCTATTCTTCTGGCCATCGTCATCACGACCGTCATCGCGGTCTTCCTCGGCAAGGCGGACTTCTCGCAGGTGGGCAACGGGCCGATCGTCGCGTTCCCCGAGCCGTTCCACTTCGGCCTGCCGACGTTCCAGCCCGCCGCGATCATCTCGATGGTTATCGTGATCCTCGTGATCCTCACGGAGACGACCGCTGACATCCTCGCCGTGGGCGAGGTGGCCGGCGCGAAGATCGATTCCAAACGGATCGCGAATGGCCTCCGCGCGGACATGCTCTCCTCCGCCGTCTCGCCCGTGTTCAACTCGTTCACGCAGAGCGCGTTCGCGCAGAACGTCGGCCTCGTGGCCGTGACGGGAATCAAGAGCCGGTTCGCGGTCGCGGCCGGCGGCGTAGTCCTCGTGCTGCTCGGCCTGCTCCCCGTGCTCGGCAGGGTCGTGGCCGCGGTCCCGATGCCCGTGCTCGGCGGCGCCGGGATCGTCCTTTTCGGCACCGTCGCTGCGTCCGGCATCCGGACGCTCGCGAAGGTCGACTACAAGGGCAACATGAACCTCATCATCGTGGCGACGTCGATCGCGTTCGGCCTCATCCCGGTGGTCAACGGGAGCTTCTACTCCAAGTTCCCCACATGGTTCCAGGTCATCTTCGACTCCGGCATCAGCTCGGCCGCCCTCATGGCCGTGCTGCTCAACGTGCTGTTCAACGTGTTCAAGCGGGGCAATCCGAAGGAGAACCCCTCCGTCTTCGCGGCCGCGCCGACGCGCATGATCCCGGTCGTGGTCCTCGATGCCCTCGAGGAGGGCGATCGCTGCGAGAACGGCAAGATCTTGGACAGGGACGGCCAGGAGGTGCCCGTCGACACCGCGAGCGGCGCCCACGGGCACTGAGCCCTCGCGCTGCCCCTCGGCGCGCCCGCCCCGAGCAGCCCGCGCCGTCGTCCGCTGGCCCCGCCTTCTTTTCGGGAAGGCGGGGCCGGCTGCGTTCAGCCAAGCTGCGTTCGGGTGGGTGGGTGCCGGCGGGCGGGTCCGTGAGAAGTGAGTACCCTTGAAATATGCCTTCTAAGCCCCGTCCCACGCGCGAGATCACGGTTCGTCGCGCCCCCAAGTACGTCCCGTTCCTGGTTGCGGGCGGCTTGGTCGGGGCCGTCGTGGCGCTCGCGGTCGGGTACCTGGGAACGGTCCCGGACGGGTACACGCGCGAGTCTGTCTTCGGCTATTTCCTCGTGCTGTTCGCGGCCGCCGGCGTGCTGCTGGGCGGTGTCGTCGTCCTCGTCCTGGACCGCATCAGCGTGGCGCGCTCGCGCAGGGCCTACGTCGAGGAACTCCCCGATGAGGAGGCGGCTCCCGAGGCCCCCGAAGCGGGCGACGGCGGCAAAGGCGAGCCCGAGGGGCAGTGATCCGGTCGGGCCCCGCGGCCATGAGACAATTGACCAGTGGTACGCGGTGACGGACTCCTCTCACTTGACCTAGATCCAGTCGACAAAGGCCCCAAGGACGCCTGTGGCGTCTTTGGCGTATGGGCGCCCGGCGAAGAAGTCGCCAAGCTGACCTACTACGGCCTGTACGCCCTGCAGCACCGCGGCCAAGAATCCGCGGGAATCGCGGCGAGCGACGGCACGCGCATCAGCGTGTACAAGGACATGGGCCTGGTCTCCCAGGTCTTCGACGAGTCCACGCTCAACACGCTCACGGGCCACATCGCCGTGGGCCACTGCCGCTACTCGACCACGGGCGCGAGCCACTGGGCCAACGCCCAGCCGACGCTCGGCGCGACCACGAACGGCACGGTGGCCCTCGCCCACAACGGCAACCTCACGAATACGGCCGAGCTCCGCGACATGATCGAGGAGCTCACCGGCGGGCACCTGACCGGCGAGATGAAGCAGGGCAACACGTCGGACACGGCGCTCGTGACGGCCCTGCTCGCGGGCGAGCGGGGCCACACCCTCGAGGAGACCGCGATGGAGCTCCTCCCCAAGATCCGGGGCGGCTTCTGCTTCGTGTTCATGGACGAGGGCACGCTCTACGCCGCGCGCGACACGTACGGCATCCGCCCCCTGTGCCTCGGCCGCCTCGAGCGCGGCTGGGTGGTGGCGTCCGAGCAGTCCGCTCTCGCGACCGTCGGCGCGAGCTTCATCCGCGAGATCGAGCCGGGCGAGTTCATCGCGATCGATGAGAAGGGTGTGCGCACGCACCGCTTCGGCGAGGCGACGCCGGCCGGCTGCGTCTTCGAGTACGTCTACCTCGCGCGTCCCGACGCGAGCATCGCGGGCCGCTCGGTCTACGAATCCCGCGTCGAGATGGGCCGCCAGCTGGCCCGCGAGAACAGCCACGAGGCGGACATCGTGATCCCCGTGCCCGAGTCCGGCACGCCGGCGGCCGTCGGCTACGCCGAAGAGTCGGGCATCCCGTTCGCGCACGGCTTCGTGAAGAACTCGTACGTGGGCCGCACGTTCATCCAGCCCTCGCAGACGCTCCGCCAGCTCGGCATCCGGCTCAAGCTCAACGCGCTCGAGTCCGTGATCCGGGGCAAGCGCGTGGTGGTCGTGGACGATTCGATCGTGCGCGGCAACACGCAGCGCGCGATCGTGCGCATGCTGCGGGAAGCCGGCGCGAAGGAGGTCCACATCAAGATCTCCTCGCCACCCGTCAAGTGGCCGTGCTTCTACGGCATCGACTTCGCGTCGCGCGCCGAGCTCATCGCGAACGGCGCGACCGTCGAGGAGATCACCCAGGCCATCGGCGCAGACTCGCTCGGGTACATCTCCGAGGAGGGCATGATCACCGCGACGCAGCAGCCCCGCGAGCGGCTCTGCACGGCGTGCTTCACGGGCAAGTACCCGATCGCGCTGCCGAGCGCGGACAAGCTCGGCAAGAACCTCCTCGAGCGGGACGGGGCGTCGGGGGACGGCCCGCGGACCGAGCCGAACGATGACGAGGATCCCGGCGTTCGCCCCGGCGCCGCAGGCTGCGATCCCGGCCCCGGCTCCGAACTCGAATCCCTGCTGACCCCGGAAGACCGCGAGGCCACTGTATGAACTCCCCCTCCCAGCCGCCCACCGCTCAGCCCGCCGGCATCACCTATGCCGCCGCTGGCGTCGACGTCGAAGCCGGGGACCGCGCCGTCGAACTCATGAAGGACGCCGTCAAGGCGACGCACAACGCCTCGGTGTTGGGCGGCGTCGGCGGTTTCGCGGGGCTGTTCGACGTGAGCCGCCTGCTCACGTACCGCCGCCCGCTGCTCGCGACGTCGACGGATGGCGTGGGCACGAAGGTCGCGATCGCGCAGGCCATGGACGTGCACGACACGATCGGCTTCGACCTTGTGGGCATGGTCGTGGACGACATCGTCGTGGTGGGCGCCGAGCCGCTGTACATGACGGACTACATCGCGTGCGGGAAGGTCGTGCCGGAGCGGATCGCGGACATCGTGCGCGGCATCGCGGCCGGGTGTGCGCAGGCGGGCACGGCGCTCGTGGGCGGCGAGACGGCCGAGCATCCCGGCCTCCTCGGCGAGAACGAGTACGACGTCGCGGGCGCGGCCACCGGCGTCGTCGAGGCCGACGCACTGCTCGGCCCCGAGCGCGTTCGCTCGGGCGACGTCGTGCTCGCGATGGCGTCCTCGGGCATCCACTCGAACGGCTACTCGCTCGTGCGCCGCGTCATCAACCACGCGGGTTGGGCGCTCGACCGTCAGGTCTCGGAGCTCGGCCGGACCCTCGGCGAGGAGCTCCTCGAGCCCACGCGGGTCTACGCGGCCGACTGCCTCGACCTCGTGCGGACGCTCAACGGCGAGGCGGGCGGTGCAGATCTCGCGCTGCGCGGATTTAGCCACGTGACGGGCGGCGGCCTCGCGGCGAACCTCGCGCGCGTCCTGCCGAAGGGCCTGCTCGCGACCGTCGACCGGTCAACGTGGGAGCTCCCCGCCGTCTTCAAGCTCGTCGCCGAGCTCGGCGGCGTCCCGCAGGCCGACCTCGAGCGGACGCTCAACCTCGGCGTCGGCATGGTCGCGATCGTCGCGCCCAGCGCCGCCGACGCGGCCCTCTCGCGCCTCGCCGAGCGCGGCGTGCAGGCCTGGGCCATGGGCACCGTGGGAACGGACGACGCCGGTGCTTCCGCCGCCTCCGCGGGCGATCCGGACTACGTTCAGGGTGCGAAGGGCGTCGACGGCGGGGCTGTCCGCCTCGTCAACGCCTACGCCTGACCGCCGCGCCCTAGCCGTCTCGGGTACAGAAACTCCCCCGCCCAGCCGTCTCGGGTACAGATGTCCCGTCCGTCCCCGAAAGGCCGGAGATGACCGAAGCACCGCGGAACCCTGCCCTCGACGAGATCGCGTTCTTCCTCGGCGTCTGGGAGATGACGCTCTCCAACGCGGACTTCCTCCCCGATCCAGGCCAGACGGCCGTCGGCCGGGCCGAGTTCGGGCTGCTTGAGGAGGGCTCGCTCGTCGTCATGCGGCAGTTCATCGACCCCGATGCGCCAGCTGCCGCGCGCTGGGTCATCGGCAGGGACGATTGCCGGCCCGAGTACACGGTCCTCTACGCCGACGCCCGCGGGGTATCGCGGGTGTACCGCATGAGCCTCGAGGAAGACGTGTGGAGGGTGTGGCGGGATGATCCGGCGTTCTCGCAGCGGTTCGAAGCTCAGGTCGCCGAGGACCGCCGGACGATGAGCGGGACCTGGGAGAAGCGTTCAGCCGGGGGCGATTGGGAGCACGATTTCGACATCGACTTCGTGCGCCTCAACGCCGACGGCGCCGGCACTTAGAGGCTCCCGGCTAGGTCCGTGAGGGCCTCGCCGACGTCCGCCCGCCACCGCCAGTGAGCCCGGCTGTCGCCGCGCGTCGGGCCCGCGTTCACGATCCCCACGGGCTTGCCTTCCCGGACTGCGTCGAGCACGAACCGGAACCCGCTCATGACCGCGAGAGACGAGCCGAGCACGAGGAGGCTCCTCGCCCCGGCGAGAATCGTCGCAGCCCGCTCCTTGCGGTCCACGGGGACACTCTCGCCGAAGTACACGACGTCGGGCTTGAGTTCGACGGAACCGCACACAAGACACCCCACCATGCGGAAGCGGTCCACCCAAGCCTGCGGCAGCTCAACGTCGCCGTCGGGGTTCACCGTCCCGGGATCGAGGCGCACGGCCTCGGCGTATCCCGGATTGGCTTGCGTGAGACGCTCGTCGAGATTGGACCGCCCCTCGACGTTGCCGCAATTGAGGCACACGACCTTGTCGAGGTCGCCGTGCAGCGTGACGAGGTTGCGCGAGCCCGCGGCGGCGTGAAGTCCATCCACGTTCTGAGTCACGACCCCGAGAACCACGCCCGCCGCCTCAAGCTGCGCGAGCGTCCGGTGCGCCCGGTTGGGCCGCGCCCGGTCGATGTGCCGCCACCCCACGAAGCTCCGCGCCCAGTACCGGTGCCGCGCCTCGGGATCGTGGCGGAACTCCTGATACGTCATGGGCCGGTGCTTGCGCCACGAACCGTCCGGACCGCGGTAATCGGGGATCCCGGACGCGGTCGAGACGCCAGCACCGGTCAAGGCCATGACTCCCCCGCCGCGCAGCATCGACAGAAGCCCAGCGCGGGCCTCGGAAGGATCCTGTGGTTCGACGGTCTCAACGACCTCGCGGGCGATCGATCGCAGCGCGGCCGCATGGGCTCGCACTACCGAGGGATCGTCCCTGCGATCGGTGACCTCGCTCATGAGCGGGCGTCAGCCGGTTTGCCGGGATTCCTCGTCGTCGTCAAATTGATCCGCATACTTGTCCTCGTAGTCGGAGTAGTCCGGCTCGAGGTCGTCTGCGTCATGATGCGGGTGGCTGTTCGAAGCGCCCAGTTCGCGCTGAAGTGCCGCATAGTCAGTGTTCGGGCTGTAGTACTTGATGTCCCGAGCCTGCTTGGTTGCCTTAGCCTTTTGACGGCCGCGCCCCATGGCGTGACCCCCTCTTTTGCCTCGTCCCGGAGGTAGTCGCGAAGGCAGGCTCGCGAGGCCCCGGAGTCATTGATCAATTTGTCGTAGGTCTAGACTACATGTAATCGCGACCGCCTGCGTATTCACGCGGGTGGTCGAAACGGCGCTGGAACACCGGTCCGGGAAGTCCCGAGAGCACGATGGAAGGGCACATTACGGCATGACGAGCGTGTACGGTCCCCAAGGCCACTACCAGGGGGATCAGCAGGCCGCCGCACCCCGCCAACCGCCCCTTCCCGGACGCCCCCGACGCATCAATCAGAGGCGCCGCTTCCGCGCCACGCCGTGGGGCCGCATCACGACGGTCGGGGGCGCCGTCGTCGTCCTTCTCATCCTGTGGGCGCTCGTGGCTACGCTGACGGCGAAACACGGCGGCCCCGAGCCTCTCGCCGAGGGAGTCACGTCCGCCTCGAAGTACGCGGTGGGAGACTGCTTCCCCGACTTCGACGCGAGCGCGGACACCAACCGCGCGGTCTCGTGCACCGACGCGCACTCTGCCCAGCTCGTCGCGACGGCGACGTACGCGGCAACCGATGCCTACCCCGGCAAGGAGTCGCTCGACACACGGGCCGCGGAGCTGTGCCGCCAGACCAAGCTCAACCTCCCGAAGGATACGAGCAATCTCAAGCAGCGCACGGTCGTCCCCACCCAGGAAGGGTGGACCGGCGGCGACCGTCGGGTGGACTGCTTCGTCGAGAGCAC
>NZ_JBKZWT010000106.1:0-11438 GCF_047759905.1 Sinomonas sp. G460-2
CGTCGGCGGGCTGCCGGAGGACCTTGACCATCGCGGCCTCGCCCTCCGGCGAACGCACGATGATCGAGCTGTTGGACTGCTCGCTCGAGAGCACCGTGCAGGAAAGCGCGCCCTGCGGGATGTGGCCGGCACCGCTCGTCCGGCCCCATGCGGTGCCCTCCTTCGCGGGGCCGCCCGAGGCGACCAGCGCGAGAAGGGCGCCGATGAACGCGGGGTCGTGGACGCCGTCGTAAATCCAGCGCGGGCCGAACGCGGAATGCTCGCTCCGGCCCACGAGCGCATGCCCCGCGCCGGGCAGCGGCTCGGACCGGTAGGTGAGCGGCACGTTGATGACGACCTCGAGCCGCCCAGCGCGCACTCGCATGAGGTGAATTTCGATGTCCACCTTGCCCTCTGGGTCCTCGAGCCGGATGCCGCCGGCGCGCGCGAACTCGGCCTGACGGCCCTTCGCGGGGTACCAGCGCTGAGACGGGAGCCAACGCTCCAGCAACTCGGCGATGGGCGGGGTCAGGATGGGTTCCGCAGCGTCCGTCATTCGATCAGCTCCCCTTGGTGGGTCTCGGATGTGATGATCGGCATCGCCTGCGTGAACGGGCTGCTCGGGACGCTGCCCGCGCTGCGGATCCGCAGCCAGTAGTAGCCGTGCGAGCCAAGGGTCACGTGGAACCGGCCGTCGGAACCGACCTGCGAGAACGGCTCGCCGCCGAAGAGGTCGCGCAGGCCGCGGCCCTCGTAGCCGTTGAGGTCGAGTTGCGAGGCCACGGGGTGGCCGGACAGGTTGAAGACGCACAGGACGGTCTCGTCCTGCTCGCCCGGCACGTCCCCCGCCCGCAGCTCGCGGACGAACGCGAGGACCTGCTCCGACTCCGCGTTGATGTTGCGGTAGCTGCCGAGTCCGAACACCGGATGCCCGCGCCGCACGCCGAGGATGTTCCGGGTCCACCGCAGGAGCGAGCCCGAGTGCGCCATCTCCGCCTCGACGTTCGCCATCGAGTAGTGGTAGACGAGCGACTGGATGGTCGGGAGGTACAGCTTGCCCGGGTCTGCCACGGAGAAGCCCGCGTTGCGGTCCGGGTTCCACTGCATGGGCGTGCGCACCGCGTCGCGGTCCTGCAGCCAAATGTTGTCCCCCATGCCGACCTCGTCGCCGTAATAGAGGAACGGGCTTCCCGGCAGGGACAGGAGAAGGGCGTTGATGAGCTCGAGCTCGTGGCGGGAGTTGTCCAGAAGCGCCGCGAGGCGCCGCCGGATGCCGATGTTGGCTCGCATTCGCGGATCCGAGGCGTACCAGCCGAGCATCGCCTCGCGCTCCTCGATCGTGACCATCTCGAGCGTGAGCTCATCGTGGTTCCGCAGAAACGTACCCCACTGGGCGCCGCGCGGGATCGCCGGAGTGTCCACCATCGTGTCGATGATCGGGCTGGCCCGCTGGTCCCGCAGCGCGTAGTAGAGCCGCGGCATGATCGGGAAGTGGAAGGCCATGTGGCATTCGGGGGCTTCCTCGGTCCCGAAGTACTCGACCACCTCGTGGGGCGGCTGGTTGGCCTCGGCGATGATGATCCGGCCGGGGTACTTCTGGTCCATCATGGCGCGGAGACTGACGAGGAACTCGTGGGTCGCGGGGAGGTTCTCGCAGTTGGTCCCGTCCTCCTCGAAGAGGTACGGGATCGCGTCCGCGCGGATGCCGTCCACGCCCTGGTCGAGCCAGAACTTGAAGACGTCGAAGACGGCCTCGACCACGGCCGGGTTCTCGAAGTTGAGGTCCGGCTGGTGGCTGAAGAAGCGGTGCCAGAAGAACTGCCGGCGGATCGGATCGAACGTCCAGTTCGATTCCTCGGTGTCGATGAAGATGATGCGCGCGTCCGTGTACTTCTGGTCCGTGTCACTCCACACGTAGAAGTCGCCGTACGGCCCGTCGGGGTTCCGCCGCGACTCCTGGAACCAGCGATGCTGGTCCGAAGTGTGGTTGATCGGGAGGTCGATGATGATCCGGACGCCCCGCGCGTGTGCCTCCGCGACAAGGCGCTGGAAGTCGCTGATCGATCCGAACTCGGGCAGCACGGACTCGTAGTCCGAGACGTCGTAGCCGCCGTCCCGGAGCGGAGACTCGAAGAACGGCGGGAGCCAGAGGCAGTCCACGCCCAGCCACTGCAGATAGTCGAGCTTGTCAATGAGCCCCTGGATGTCGCCGGAACCGTCGCCGTTCGCGTCCGCGAACGCCCGCACAAGAACCTCGTAGAAGACGGCCTTGCGGTACCAATGCGGATCATGCTGGAGGCCGGGCGCATTGAAGGAGAACGGCTGCTTTGCCTGCTGGCCGAGGTTCATCTGGGGAAGATCCTTCCGACGGTCTGGCTGACGGGTCCGGGCGGCGCAGTGAGCCCTAACGTTAGCGCCGCGGTCCGCGCCCGGCTAGCGCCTCACGTGGAGAATGTGCGCGGGCTCCACATGGGCGTCGAGCCGCACATAGTTCTCCTCCCCCCACCACCAGCTTTGCCCCGTAATCAGATCATCAACCCGGAATTTGCCATCTCCGTCGAAGAGCCCGGGCTCGAGATCGAGCGATTCGAGGTCGAGCTGCACGAGGCTTTCCCGGGTGCTGTGCGGATCTACGTTGACGACGACGATGAGCGTGTCCTTCGCGCCGTCGTCGAGCACCTTGTGCTTCGAGAACACGAGCGTCGCATCGTCGGTGCACGATTGCAGCGTGAGGTTCTGCAGGTCCGCGAGCGCCGGGTGAGCGCGCCGGATCTCGTTGAGGCGCGTGATGTAGGGGGCGAGCGAACGGCCCTCCGCCTCGGCGCGGGCCCAGTCGCGCTCCTTGTACTCGAACTTCTCGTTGTCGATGTACTCCTCGGCCCCCGGGCGGGCGACGTGCTCGAAGAGCTCGTAGCCCGCGTAGACGCCCCACGTCGGCGCCGCCATGGCCGCCAGAACCGCGCGGATCTTGAAGGCCGGCCAGCCGCCGAACTGGAGGTACTCCGTGAGGATGTCCGGCGTGTTCACGAAGAGGTTGGGCCGGTAGAACGGCGCCCATTCCTTCGTGATCATCGTGAAGAACTCCTCGAGCTCCTCGCGCGTGTTCCGCCACGTGAAGTACGAGTATGACTGCTGGAACCCCGCCCGCCCGAGCGACTTCATCATCGCCGGCCGAGTGAACGCCTCGGCGAGGAACACGACGTCGGGATTCTTCTTGTTGACCTTCCCGATGAGCCACTCCCAGAACCACACGGGCTTGGTGTGCGGGTTGTCGACGCGGAAGATCGAGACGCCGTGATCGATCCACAGGTTGACGATCCGCAGGATCTCGCGGCTCAGGCCCTCGGGGTCGTTGTCGAAGTTGAGCGGATAGATGTCCTGGTACTTCTTCGGCGGGTTCTCGGCATACGCGATCGAGCCGTCCACGCGGGTGGTGAACCACTCCGGGTGGTTCTTGACCCACGGATGGTCTGGCGAGGCCTGGAGCGCGAGGTCGAGCGCCACCTCGAGGCCCAGTTCGTTGGCGCGGGCCACGAACCCGTCGAAATCCTCGAACGTTCCGAGGTCGGGGTGGATCGCGTCATGCCCGCCCTCGGGGGCGCCGATCGCCCACGGGGACCCCGGATCGCCCGCTCCGGCGACGAGCGTGTTGTTGGGGCCCTTGCGGTACGCGACGCCGATGGGGTGGATCGGCGGCATGTACAGGACGTCGAAGCCCATCGCCGCCACGGCCGGGAGACGCTCGGCCGCGGTCCGGAACGTCCCGGACGTCCACTGGCCGGTCTGCGGATCGCGCCACGCGCCCTCGGAACGCGGGAAGAACTCGTACCACGATCCGCGGCCCGCGCGGTCCCGCTCCACGAGGAGCGGATAGGGCTTCGTGACCGTCACGAGCTCGCGGATCGGGAAGCGTTCGACGGCGGAGAGCACCTCAGGCGATTCGCCGGCGGCGAGGCGCTCGGGAACCGAGCGGGAGGTGTCCGCGAGGGCCTCGGCGGCCGCGCGGAACGTGCGGCGGTCCGCTTCGGAGCGGTCGTCGTCGTCCGCGGCATCGTGCAGGAGCTTCGCACCCTCGGCGAGCATGAGCTCGACGTCGACGCCCGCGGCGATCTTGACGTCGGCGTTGTGGTGCCACGTCCCGTAGCGGTCGTGCCAGGCCTCGACAGCGAAGCTCCACAGGCCCGGCTTGCCCGGGGTGAGCACGCCGCTCCAGCGGTCGAGCCCCTTCCCGAGCTGCTCGAGCCGCACGCGCTGCTTCTCCTTGCCGCGCGGGGTGTACAAGACGGCGGAGACTCCGAGGGCATCGTGGCCCTCGCGGGTCGCGGTCGCGGAGATCACAATCCCCTCTCCCGGAAGGGCCTTCGCAGGGAAGTCCCCGTCCTCGACCACGGGCGAGACGTCCGTGATGGGGAACCGGCCGAAACGGAGCTTGTCAGGTAGCGCGGGTTCTAGACCAGGCACAGCAGGATCCTTTCGCGGCGGGCACGGCAAGGGTCAAACACCCGCCACGATAGTCCGCCTGCTTGCCGAATGCGAAGGACGTGACGCGGCCGCGTGACCGGCACGTCCGCCGTCCACGCGTCATTCACCGGCGCGTTACCGGATGGTATTCAGTGTCGAGACAGGCTCAGATAGGGTGGCGCACGTGAAGGCCATACGTCGTTTCACCGTACGCACTGTCCTGCCTGAGCCCATCGCGGCGCTGGGTGCTCTCGCCACGAACCTGCGCTGGTCGTGGCATCAGCCCACCCGGAAGCTGTTCGAGAGCCTCGACTCCGGGCTGTGGGAGGAGAGTCGCCACGATCCGGTGGGATTCCTCGGCTCGATCTCGCGCGAGAAGCTGGCGGACCTCGCAGAGGATGCGGACGTCGTGGAACGCGTGGCCGCCGCGGGCGAAGACCTGCGCCGCTATCTCGAGAACCCGCGCTGGTACCAGACGCTCGGCGAGGGCGCGCCGCGCTGCATCGCGTACTTCTCCCCCGAGTTCGGCATCACCGAGGTCCTCCCCCAGTACTCGGGCGGCCTCGGGATCCTCGCGGGCGATCACCTCAAGGCGGCGTCCGACCTCGGGGTGCCGCTCGTCGGCGTCGGCCTCCTGTACCAGTCCGGCTACTTCAAGCAGGCTCTCTCGCGGGACGCCTGGCAGCAGGAGACGTACCCCGTCCTCGACCCGGACGCGCTCCCGCTCACGCTGCTCAGGGAAGAGGACGGCACGCCCGCCGTCGTGACCCTCCCGCTCCCGAACGGGCGCAAGCTGCACGCGTACATCTGGCGGGCCGATGTGGGCCGCGTCCCGCTCCTCCTGCTCGACTCGAACGTCCCCGCGAACGACGACGGCGCCCGCGCCATCACGGACCGCCTCTACGGCGGCGGCGGCGACCACCGCCTCCAGCAGGAGCTCCTGCTCGGCATGGGCGGCGTCAAGGCGATCCGCATCTACGAGCGGCTCGCGGGCTGCCCCGCGCCCGAGGTGTTCCACACCAACGAGGGGCACGCGGGCTTCCTCGGGATCGAGCGGATCCAGGAGCTCATGGCCACGGAGGAGCCGCTGAGCTGGGACGAGGCGCTCGTCGCGGGCCGCGCGTCGACCGTGTTCACGACCCACACGCCCGTCGCGGCCGGGATCGACCGCTTCGACGCGGCACAGATCAGGTACTTCTTCGACGCGGGCCTCGCCCCGTCGGTCCCGACCGCGAAGATCCTCGAGCTCGGCCGCGAGAGCTACGAGGGCGGCGACCCGTCCGTGTTCAACATGGCCGTCATGGGCCTACGGCTCGCGCAGCGCGCCAACGGCGTGGCCAAGCTTCACGGCGAGGTCTCCCGCGCGATGTTCGCGGGCCTGTGGCCGGGCTTCGACCACTCCGAGGTGCCGATCTCGTCCGTCACGAACGGCGTGCACGTGCCCACGTGGATCGACTCGTCGATCACGGACCTCGCCGAGGAGCTCGCGCCCGGCGCCGCCGTGGGCGGGCGCTGGGACGTCGTGTTCAATGTGAGCGACGAGGAGATCTGGGCCGTGCGGCGGCAGCTCCGCGCGCGGCTCGTCGAGGACGTACGACGGCGGCTGCGGGCTTCGTGGAAGAAGCGCGGCGCCGCGGACGCCGAGTTGGCCTGGACGGACTCGGTGCTCGACCCGGATGTGCTCACGATCGGCTTCGCGCGCCGCGTGCCGACGTACAAGCGCCTCACGCTCATGCTGCGCGACCCCGCGCGGCTCAAGCGACTCCTGCTCGACCCCGAGCATCCGATCCAGATCGTGATCGCGGGGAAGTCGCACCCCGCCGACGACGCGGGCAAGAAGATGATCCAGGATCTCGTGCGGTTCACGGACGATCCCGAGGTGCGGCACCGCATCGCGTTCCTCCCGAACTACGACATCGCGATGGCCCGGACGCTCTTCCCCGGGTGCGATGTGTGGCTCAACAACCCGCTCCGGCCGCTCGAGGCGTGCGGGACGTCCGGGATGAAGGCCGCGATCAACGGCTCGCTCAACCTGTCCGTGCTCGACGGCTGGTGGGACGAGATGTACGACGGCTCGAACGGCTGGGCCATCCCGACCGCGGGCGACAAGGCGAGCCCGCAGGAGCGGGACGACGTCGAGGCGGCCGCGCTGTACGAGCTCATCGAGGACCACGTCGCGCCGCGCTTCTACGGCGCCTCGAGCAAGGCGGAGGGGGCCGAATCGGCGGGCGCCGCGGGCCCCTCTGCCGCTGGCACGAACGGGGTGCCGACGCACTGGGTCTCCATGATCAAGCACACGCTCTCGCACCTCGGCCCGGCCGTCTCGGCCGATCGCATGCTCGGCGACTACGTCCGCGAGCTCTACACGCCCGCCGCCGTGTCCGGCCGCTCCGCGCGAGCCGACGACTTCCGGCAGGCACGCGAGCTCGCGGCCTGGACCAAGCACGTGCGCACCAACTGGTCGCAGGTGCACGTCGAGCACATCGAGTCGGGCGGGCTGTCCGAGGTCCCGCAGATCGGCGACCGGCTTCACGTCAACGCGTATCTCAACCTCGGGGTGCTCAACCCCACCGATGTGCTCGTCGAGATCGGGTACGGCCGTGTCGACGAGAGCGACGAGCTCACGGAGACGCACATCGTGGAGCTCGAGGCCGTGCAGACGCTCGGGAACGGCCGCTACCTGTACGGCGGCACCGTGACGATCGAGCGCTCGGGGCCGTTCGGCTACACCGTTCGGGTCATGCCGCGGCATGAGGCGCTCGCGTCGAAGGCCGAGCTCGGGCTCGTGGTCAACGCGGGCTGACGCTTCTCCCGTTGCGCCGTCACGTCCACGGGGTGAAACACCCCGCGGACGTGACGGCGCAACCCATGGTTCGCGCTTGCCGCCGGTCTACGGCGTCTTGCCGTACGGGCTCGTGTGCGTGCCGGGAGCGCCGTGGCGTGCCCGGTAGATCGCGAGCGACCACGGCTCGGCCACGTCGCCCTGACCGCTCGCGAACACCGTGCCGATGCGCTGCTCGCCGCGGGGTGCCGTCGAATATCGAAGCTCGAACGCGTAATCGTGCCCGAACGCCTCTGGGAACACGAGCTCCGCGGACTCGGGCCCGCCATTGATGACCACGAGACCGTCGAGGTAGCCCTCGCGCGAGCCGAGCAGGAACTGGAGGATCCGCTGGTTCGGGTCCTGCCAGCGGTCGGGGTCCATGAGCCGCCCGTCCGAGGCGTACCAGTGGAAGTAGTTGCTCTCCTCGCGCGCGGGGTAGCTTGCCGGCTGGCGCTCGAGGAAGTCCCGCCGGATCCGGATGAGCCAGCGCGTGTGGTCGAGCATCTCGCGGCCCGCGGTGTCGAGGTTCCAGTTGAGCCACGTGGTCTCGTTGTCCTGGCAGTACGCGTTGTTGTTGCCCTGCTGGGTGCGGCCAAACTCGTCGCCGGCCGTGATCATGGGCACGCCGAGGGAGACCATGAGGGTGGCCATGACGTTCTTCGCCGTCTGGGTCCGCGCGGCGATGATCGATTCGACCTCGGTCCGGCCCTCGAAGCCGTGGTTGTAGCTGCGATTGTGGGTCGCGCCGTCGCGGTTCTGCTCGCCGTTCGCCTCGTTGTGCTTACGGTGATAGGCCGTGAGGTCGGCGAGGGTGAAGCCGTCGTGGGCCGTGACGAAGTTGATCGACGCGAGCGCCGTGCGGCCGGAAGCGGCGAACAGCCCGTGCGAGCCGGACAGGACATCCGCGAGGCGCGCCGTCGGGCCGCCAAGGCCCCCGGCCTCGATCGAGCCGCGGTCGGCGAGCCAGAAGTCGCGCACGGTGTCGCGGTAGTGGTCGTTCCAGTCGGCCCAGCCCTGGGGGAAGCGGCCGGTCTGCCAACCGCCCATGCCCACGTCCCAGGGCTCGGAAATGAGCTTGGCCCGCGACACCACCGGGTCTGCGGCGGCCGCGACGAGGAAAGGGTGCAGCGGCGTGAACTGGTGCTGCGCGTCGCGGCACAAAGTGACGGCGAGATCGAAGCGGAAGCCGTCGATCTGGAATTCCTCGGTCCAGTAGCGCAGGGAATCGAGCGCGAGCTGCACCACGCGGGGGTTCCCGAAGTCGAGCGTGTTCCCGCATCCGGTCGTGTCGATGTACCGGCCCTCGGGGTCGGTCCGGTAGTAGTTCGCGTCCCCGAGGCCGCGGAAGCTCACCGAGGGGCCGTCCGGCCCCTCCTCCGCCGTGTGGTTGTAGACCACGTCGAGGACCACCTCGATGCCGGCGAGGTGCAGGAGCTTGACCATGCCCTTGAGCTCGTCCTGGACCGCCTGCGGGCCCGCCTCCTGGGCGGCGCGCGTCGCGTATGCCGGGTGCGGCGCGAAGAACGCCGCGGTGTTGTAGCCCCAATAGTTCGCGAGGCCGAGGTCCTGGAGATGCATCTCGTCGAGGTGCGCGTGGATTGGCAGGAGCTCGATCGTCGTCACACCGAGCCGCTGGAGGTGCTCGATCATCGCCGGATGGGCCATGCCCGCGTACGTCCCGCGGAGTTCCTCGGGGATGTCCGGGTGCCGCATCGTCTGGCCGCGCACGTGGGCCTCGTAGACGATCGTGTCGCGCCACGGGACGTTCGGCTTCGCGATCCCGCCCCAGTCGAAGTGCTCATGCACGCGCACGCCCAGGAGCTCTTCGCCGTCGGACTCGCCCTTCCCGCGCGGCAGCTGCACGGTCGCGACGGCACGCGCGTACGGATCGAGGAGCAGCTCGGCTGTGCCGGGCCCGGGCACCTTGCCGTCGCCCGCGGTGCGCGCGGCGAAGGCGTAGCGGGTTCCCTCGGGCATGCCTGCCACGAGTCCGTGGTGCACCCCGTCGGTCAGCTCGGGCAGCGGCTCCTTGTGCCACACGCCGCCCGCGTCGAGGAAATGCACGTCGACGGCGTCGAGCCCGGGAGCGTAGACGGCAAGGTTGACCGTCTGCGCAGCCTGTTGCTCGGCGCTTCGGGCAGGCGTGAGCCCGAGCGGAAACGGCTGCGATGGGGTGACCACGAAGGCCAGCGGCATCGTCATGTTGCTGCTCATCAGCGCCAATCCTACTGGCCGTGCCAGGGCCGAAGGTCCCGCGTGCTCAGAGCGTGACGCGATTGGCGAGGACGGGCAGGGTGCGGCGCGCGTCGTCGACCACCGCGGTGTCGATGTCCGCGTAGAGGATTTCGGGGGCGTCCCCGGCCCGCTCGATGACGTTTCCGTAGGGGCCGACGACGGCGCTCCGGCCGATTCCGGTCGGCGCGCCGGGGCGGGCCTCGACTCCCGCGGCACCCGGCTCGGACTGGCCACACGCGAGGACGTAGCTCGTGGAGTCCGCCGCGCGGGCGCGCACGAGCAGGTCCCACTGCTCCGCCTTGCCGGGCCCCGCGCCCCATGACGCGGACACGAGCTGAACGTGCGCCCCGGCGGCAGCGTTCGCCGTGAACAGCGCGGGAAAGCGCACGTCGTAGCACGTCGCGAGCCCGAACGTCACGCCGTCGAGCGTGAACTGCACGGGCGCGGTGCCCGCCGTCACGGTGTCCGATTCCCTGAAGCCGAACGCGTCATAGAGGTGGATCTTGTCGTAATGCGTGTCGATGCCGCGCCCGTGGACGAGGAGCGTGTTCCGCACCGTGTGCTTCGCGCCCCCAGAGTGCCCCGGCGTGAACATCCCCACAACGACGACGACCCCGGCCTGGTCCGCGGCGGCCCGCACCGCCGCGGCCCACGGACCGTCGAGCGGCTCGGCGATGTCGACGAGCGAATTGCCGAACGCGCGCATGCTCGCCTCGGGGAAGACCACGATGCCGGCACCGTGCCCCGCCGCCTCGCGGATCCCGGCGCGAATCAGCTCGAGGTTGGCCTCGAGCTCGCGGCCCGCGGTCAGCTGGACGAGCGCGACGCGCATCGCGGTCACCTCGAACCGGCGCGGCGCGTCGAGACTTCGTAGAGCGAGATCGCCACGGCCATGCCCGCGTTGAGGGACTCCATGTGCGAGTCGATGGGGATCGAGACGATCTGGTCGCACAGCTCGCGCGTGAGCCGCGAGAGGCCCTTGCCCTCGGAGCCGACGACGACGACGACCGGCTCCGTGGCGAGCGCGAGCCCCGGGAGCTGCACATCGCCGTCGCCATCGAGGCCGAGCACAAAGTAGCCCGCGTCCTTGGCCTGGCGGAGCAGCGTATTGAGGTTCGCGGCCTTCGCGACCGGAACCCGCACGGCCGCGCCTGCGCTCGTCTTCCATGCCGCGGCAGTCATCCCGACGCTCCGGCGCTCGGGGACGACCACGCCCTGACCCGAGAAGGCCGAGACGGAGCGGATGATCGCGCCGAGGTTGCGCGGATCCGTGATGCCGTCGAGCGCAACGAACAGCGGCGTGGAGGCGACGTGGCCCTTCTTCCACTTCTCGATCGTGTCCTCGACGAGCTCGAACGCGTCCGGGTATTCGTACGGGGGGACCTGGAGCGCGAGGCCCTGGTGGATGGCGTCGCCCGTCATGCGGTCGAGCTCGGGCTTCTGTGCCTCGAGGAGCGGGATGCCGGCTTCCGACGCAAGCTTCATGGACTCGCGGACGCGGTCGTCCTGCTCGATGCGGATCGCCACGTAGAGCGCCTTCGCGGGCACGCCCGCGCGGAGGGCCTCCACCACGGAGTTGCGGCCCGTGACCATCTCCTCCATGGCCTTGGGCCGGCCGGCACTGCGGCCCGCGGCGAGGCGGCCCGGCTGGCCCTGGCGCTTCGCGGCCGAGCGCTCGGCGAGCTCCTTGGTCCGGTGGGCCTTGTGGTAGACGCGGTCCTCGGCCTTGGGGGTGGGGCCCTTGCCCTCGAGGGCCTTTCGCCCGTGGCCTCCCGTGCCGACGGTCGCACCCTTCTTATTGGTCTTGCGCGCGCCGGGGCGCCCGTTCGCGGCCATCTATGCTCCCGTTCCGGTGGTGGTGATCTGGGGTTGCGCGAGGCTCCAGGTGGCCCCGTCTGCGTGGTCTTCAACCGCGATGCCGGCGGCCGCGAGGCGGTCG
>NZ_JBKZWT010000107.1:0-11391 GCF_047759905.1 Sinomonas sp. G460-2
CGCGATCCGTGCGGGCATGTCGCCGGGCGCGATGAACTCGTCCGAGTCGGCGTCGACCTGCGGGCCGCCGGCCGGGAGCGCGGCGGCGTCGGCGAGCAGCTGCTCGAGAGGTAGGTCGAGGCCCTGGGCGGTCCACTCGCGCTGGCATTCGCTCAGGAGCCACAGACCGCCCACGTTGCGGAGGTATCGGATGGTGCCGTCCACGCCTCGCTCGTTCGTGAAGTTCGCGGCGCGGCTCGCCTCCGTGAGCACGGGGGCCCCGAGCTCGACGCCCACGAGCGACCACGTCCCCGAGGAGATGTACGCGACGTCCTCCCCCGGCACCGCGGGAACAGCCGCGACGGCAGAGGCGGTGTCGTGGGAGCCGACGGCGACCACGGGCGTGTCCGGCGGAAGTCCGGTGCGTTGGACGACGGCGGGCAAGAGCGTGCCGTACGCCTTCCCCGGCGCGATGAGCTCGGGGAACAGGCCCTCCGGCAGCCCGAGGGCCTCGAACAGCTCCGCGGACCACTTCCCAGTGCGAGCGTCGAGCAGCCCCGTGGTGGACGCGTTCGTCTCCTCGGTGCGGCGAGCGCCGGTGAGCCAGAACGCGAGCAGGTCCGGAATCAGCAGCACCTGCAGTCCGTCGAGCTCCGGCTCCGCCGCAAGCTGGTACAGCGTGGTGAACGGCAGGAACTGCAGGCCGGTCACGGCGTACAGCCGCTCGGGCGAGGCCTTCTCGTGGACCACAGGCACGGTGGCGTCCGTTCGCGAGTCCCGGTAGGCGTGCACCGGGAGTCGGAGTCGCCCGGCCGAGTCCACAAGGCCGTAGTCAACGGCCCACGTGTCGATGCCGATGCTCTCGATCCGCAGCCCGCGGGATGCCGCGAGCTCCCCTGCCTTCGCGAGGCCGGTCTGGACCTCGGCGAAGATCCCGCACACGTCCCAGCGCAGCACCGTGGTGCCGTCGCCCCTCGCGCCGTCATCGAGCACGCCGTTGGGGAAGCGGTGAACAATCTCGAGCGTGACCCGCGGGGCGCCGTCGCCCGTGTCCACCCCTGCCCGCAACGCGCCGTCGTTCGCGCTCGACCCACGCGAAACCGTGGCGAGGATGACGCGGCCCGAGGAGGCGCCGACGTCGACCGCCGCGAAAGCGCGCACGCCGGGGCCCGCGCCCTGAGAAGTGCTCGCGCTCACCGCAGGAAGGCGGCGGCGACGCCGGCGTCGACGGGGATGTGCAGGCCCGTGGTGTGGGAGAGCTCGTTGCTCGTGAGGACGGCGGCCGCGTTCGCGACGTGCTCGGGCAGGACCTCGCGCTTGAGGAGGGTGCGCTGCGCGTAGTACTCGCCGAGCTTCTCCTCGGGCACGCCGTAGACCGCCGCGCGCTTGGCGCCCCAGCCGCCCGCGAAGATCCCGGAGCCGCGGACCACGCCGTCGGGGTTGATGCCGTTGACGCGGATTCCGTGCTCGCCGAGCTCGGCCGCTAGGAGGCGCACCTGGTGAGCCTGATCGGCCTTGACCGCGGAGTAGGCGATGTTGTTCGGGCCGGCGAAGACCGAGTTCTTCGAGGAGATGTACACGATGTCCCCGCCCATGCCCTGGGCGATCATGGCCTTCGCGGCGGCCTGGGAGACGAGGAACGATCCCTTGGCCATGACGTCGTGCTGGAGGTCCCAGTCCTTCTCGGACGTCTCGAGGAGCGGCTTCGAGATGGACAGGCCAGCGTTGTTCACCACGAGGTCGATCCCGCCGAAGGCCAGGACCGCCTCGTCGACCGCTGCGGCGACGGCCGCGGCGTCGGTGACGTCCGCGCGCACCCCGATCGCGACGTCGGTGCTCCCCAGCTCGGCCGCTGCGCCCTGGGCCTTCTCGAGGTCCAGGTCCGCGATGACGACGCACGCGCCCTCGGCCGCGAGCCGGGTCGCGATCGCCTTGCCGATGCCCGACGCCGCGCCGGTCACGAGCGCGATGCGGGTCGCGTGCGACTTCGGCTTCGGCATGCGCGCGAGCTTGGCCTCCTCGAGCGCCCAGTACTCGATGCGGAACTTCTCGCTCTCGTCGATCGGGGCGTACGTCGAGACGGCCTCGGCCCCGCGCATGACGTTGATGGCGTTGAGGTAGAACTCCCCCGCGACCCGAGCCGTCTGCTTGTCCTTGCCGTAGGAGAACATGCCCACGCCGGGGATGAGCGCAATCGCCGGGTCCGCGCCGCGCATCGCGGGCGAGTCTACGTCCGCGTGGCGCTCGTAGTACGCCGCGTAGTCCTCGCGGTACGCCGCGTGCAGTTCCTTGAGGCGCGCGATGCTCTCCTCGATCCCGGCGTCCGCGGGCAGGTCGAGGACGAGCGGCTTGACCTTCGTGCGCAGGAAGTGGTCCGGGCACGACGTGCCGAGGGCCGCGAGGCGCGGGTGCTCGGCGGAGGCGAGGAAGTCCAGGACCCGGGGGTCGTCGGTGAAGTGGCCCACCTGCGGCCGGTCCGCCGAGGCGAGGCCCCGGATCACCGGCGCGAGGGCCGCAGCCTTCGCTCGGCGCTCGGCCTCGGGCAGCGCGCCGTAGCCGTCGAGCGATGGGCCGAACGGCTCCGGGCGGCCGTTCTCCGCGAGGTACTTCTCCGCCTCGGCGATGATCCACAGCGAGTTGGCCTCGGCCTCCCCGCTCGTCGCGCCCCACGCCGTGATGCCGTGGCCGCCGAGGATCGTACCGATCGCCTCGGGGTGGGCGTCCTTGATCGCGGCGATGTCGAGGCCGAGCTGGAAGCCGGGGCGGCGCCACGGAACCCACACGACCCTGCCGCCGAAGATCTTCTCGGTGAGGGCCTCGCCGTCGGCCGCTGTCGCGATCGCGATGCCCGAGTCCGGGTGGAGGTGGTCCACGTGCGCGGCGTCGACAAGGCCGTGCATCGCGGTGTCGATCGACGGCGCGGCGCCGCCCTTGCCGTGGAGGCAGTAGTCGAACGCGGCGACCATCTCGTCCTCGCGCTCGACACCCGGGTACACGCCCTTGAGCGCGCGGAGCCGGTCGAGGCGCAGCACGGCAAGGTTCTTCTCGGCGAGCGTCCCGAGATCGCCGCCCGAGCCCTTGACCCAGAGGAGCTCGACGGGCTCGCCCGTCACGGGGTCGGTCTCGGTGCCCTTGGCGGACGTGTTCCCGCCGGCGTAGTTCGTGTTGCGCTTGTCGGCGCCCAGCCGGTTCGAGCGGGCGATCAGATCAGCGACGGTCTGGTTCATGGTGTCCTCTGCAGGTTCTGGGGCGGGAGGGCGGGTTTGGGTGGCTGGGCGGGTTCGGGTGGCTGGGCGGGTTCGGGTGGCTGGGCGGGTTCGGGAGTGCGTGCGCTCCTGCCCACATGGGAGCGGCCTGAGCGCCCTCGCCCGGCGTGTCGCGGCGCGGCACGCCGAGACGAGTGCGGCTAGGTGAGCAGGACCGCCCAGGGAACGGAGGCTAGGCGCCCCAGCCCGCCTGGGTGCCGCCCACGCGGGAGTCGTTGATGAGCTTCTGGTAGCCGGACGCGGCGTAGGCGGCCATGGGGTCGGTGGGGAGGCCACGCTCCTCGCGCCACGCGGCGAGGGCCGGGCGGACGTCGGTGTAGAACGCGTCCATGACCACGGCGTTCGCGGCGAGGACGTCGTGGTTGCCCTGGGCCTCGGCAAGCGCGGAGCGGTCGAGGAGCAGAGCGCGAAGGGTCATCTCTTGGACGTTGAGCACCGAGCGGATCTGGCCCGGGATCTTCTCCTCGAGGTTGTGGCACTGGTCGAGCATGAGGGCCACTGCCGAGTTCGGCTCGAGGCCGCCGCCGCGGACCACCTCGACCATGATGCGGAAGAGCTGGAACGGATCTGCGGCTCCGACGATGAGGTCGTCGTCGGCGTAGAAGCGCGAGTTGAAGTCGAAGGAGCCGAGCTTCCCGAGGCGCAGGAGCTGCGCGACGATGAACTCGATGTTGGTGCCCGGGGCATGGTGGCCCGTGTCGAGGCACACGAACGCCTTCTCGCCGAGGGCGAGCGTCTGGGCGTACGAGGTCCCCCAGTCCGGGACGTCCGTGTGGTAGAAAGCCGGCTCGAAGAACTTGTACTCGAGCACGAGGCGCTGGTCCTCGCCGAGCCGCGCGTAGATCTCGGCGAGGGATTCGGCGAGGCGGTCCTGGCGGGCGCGGATATCGTCCTGGCCGGGGTAGTTCGTGCCGTCCGCGAGCCAGATCTTGAGGTCGCGAGAGCCGGTCGCATCCATGATGTCGATGCACTCGAGGTGGTGATCGATCGCTCGCCGGCGCACGGCCGTGTCCGAGTGGGTGAGCGAGCCGAACTTGTAGATGTCGTCCTGGAACGTGTTCGAGTTGATCGTGCCCAGCTTCACGCCGAGGCCCTCGGCGTACTCGCCAAGCGCGGCGTAGTCCTCGACCTTGTCCCACGGGATGTGCAGCGCGACGCTCGGGGCCAGCCCGGTGAGCTCATTGACCTTCGCGGCGTCCTGGAGCTTCTCCTCGACGGTGCGCGGCGTGCCGGGCGTTCCGAACACCTTGAAGCGCGTGCCCGAGTTGCCGTACGCCCACGAGGGAACCTCGATCGCGAGGCGATCGAGAGCCTCTGGGATGCGTACTTCCGTGGTGCTCATGCGTGATCTCCTGTGGTGGGTGCGGAGTTGGTCGTGGGGGCGGCATGGGGGCCGGCGGGGTTGATCGTGAGGGCGGCTGCTTGGGCCGAATGGGCGGCATGGGGGCCGTCGGCGTTGGTCGTGGGGGCGGCTGCGCGGGCCGGACGGGCCGCTCGGACGGCCGCGAGCTGGTCCTCGAGGTTGAAGACCTCCTCGAGGGGGACGAAGGATTCGTCCGGGGGCGTCTCGATCCCGTCGAAGAGGTCCGCCATCTCGGCCTGCCAGCGGGCGTTGACCTCGAAAGCGGCCATGCGGGCCGTCGCGGCGTCGAGGCTGTCCGTCTCGACGTAGCCGATGAGGAGCCCGTCGGGGCGCAGGAAGAGTGAGTAGTTGCGCCACCCCGCGGCCTCGAGGGCTTCGAGCATCTCGGGCCACACGGCGGCGTGCCGCCGCTTGTACTCCTCGATGCGGTCGGGCTGGATCCACTGCTGGAAGCAGATCCGCCGCGTCGCGGTCTCGCTCATGGCGCTCCTGTTGGTGGGGCGGCGTCTGCACCGCCAATTATGAATCGATTCAAAACGTTTCGTTCTCCAGAATAGAGCCGACCGTTGAGGGGGTCAAGAGCGAGCGCCCCTCACAACCGTCGGAAACGCCCCTTGACCGTCGGAGAGAGGCATGACCGTCCCGCACGAGGGACGGTCATGCCTTCCAGGGACGGTCGAACGGCATTCCGACGGCCCCAGCGACTCAACCCGCAGGTTCCGGTACGCCGCCACGAGGGGCGCCATCTGCCGGAAGCCCAAACGGCCACCCGCAAGCGGCGGTCCGGCCGCGCCGTCGTCCGTCCAGTCCAACAGCGGCAGGCCCTCGATCGAGAAGGCGAGCCGCCGCCCGTCCTTGACGAGCTCCGCCCGGTAGAAGCGGTCCGCGTCCTCGGCGGGAGGGAGCGGATCCGCGCCTTGTGCCGCAAGGTGGAAGCCCGGGCTCTTGCGCAGGTTGCACGTGCGGAACGCGCGCTCGGACGCGTGCTTGTGCCGGAAGTAGCTCACGTGCAGCGCCCTGATGTCGCCCGAGTGGTACTGCGGGTAGTAGCCCGTACGGGGCGCGAGTGCGGGATCGAAGAGGTCCTCCCCTGCGGCGCCCTCGGCGGCCACGAACACCATCGCGAGCCCCGGCTCGCTCACGGGCCGGAACTCCCACGACGCGCGGATGCGGTCGGGGAAGCGCTCGGGGCACCAGAGCGTGAAATGCGCGTGGTCGCCCACCGCGGCCTCGTCGCCCGAGCTGGAAAGGACGACGGCGCCGCCCCCCGCTGCGTCCTCCCACGCCTCCGCGCGGACGGGCCCCTCGCCCACCCAGCCCTCGAGGTCGCCGGGGCTGGCGAGCGGGTTCTCATACAGGACGTCAGCCACGGGCGGCCTCCGGCTCCCGCACGAGCGGCGCGAGCCGCTCCGCGACGTGCCGCGCGACCCGCTCGGCCCCCTCGACGCTGAAATGCGTGTTGTCCTCGAGGCCGTCGGCCCAGTGATGATGCTCGCCACGGGCGAGGTGGGTGAAGAGCCGGACCGAGCCGTCCTCCCCGAGCTCCCCGTAGAGCGAGCGGGTCCACGCGTTGAGGTCGATCACGCCGACCCCGAGCTCCGCGCCGAGCTCGCGGACCGCCGCAGGATACTCGCCGAGCGTGGGTTCGGGCCGCCCGCCCGCGAACTGGCGCCGCTCGACAGGCGTGCACAGCACCGGCCCCGCGCTCCGCCCCCGCACCTCGCCGACCATGCGCCGGAGGTTCGCCGCATACCCGGCGCGGGGCGCGAGATGTTCGCGCTTCTGGTCGTTGTGCCCGAACTGAAGCACGACGGCGTCTCCCGCCCCCGCGAGCGCAAGCGCCGCGTCCCACAGTCCCTCCTCGCGGAACGACTCGGTCGAGGCACCGCCCTTCGCGAGGTTGTGGACGGCGGCCCACCGGTACACGAACGGGGGCAGGGCGGGGCCCCACCCGCTCATGGGGTACTCGTACGAGGGGCATGCGGCGACGGTCGAATCGCCGGCCAGGATGATCTTCATGGGGCCCTTTCGGCCTCGGGGCTTTCGGAAACGCGCTCAGCCCTTGACGGAGCCGATGAGCATGCCCTTGGCGAAGTGCTTCTGCAGGAACGGGTAGAACACGAGGATGGGCAGCGTCGCCACGACGATGACCGCGAACTTGACCCCCTGCTCGGGTGGGACGTAGTTCGGATCGAGCGCGCCGGTTCCCAGCAGGTCCGCCGAGGTGGTGACCTGCCTGAGATACATCTGGAGCGTCCACATGCTGCTGTCGCTCAGGTACAGCAGCGGGCTCATGAAGTCGTTCCAGATGCCCACGGCGTAGAACAGCGCGAACGTCGCGAGGATCGGCTTGGACAGGGGCAGCAGGACGCGCAGGAGGATTTGCACCTCGGTCGCGCCGTCGATCTTCGCGGACTCTTCGAGCTCGGCCGGGAGGTCCTGGAAGAAGTTCTTGATGATGATGAGGCTGAACGGGTTGATCGCCGCCGGGAGGATGAGCGCCCAGTACGTGTTGAGCAGGCCGAGCTGCTTGACCACGAGGAACGTGGGGATCATCCCGCCGGAGAACACCATCGCGAAGACCACGAGGTTCAGGACCAGGCGGCGGCCCCTGAGGTTCCGCTTGGCGAGCGGGTACGCCATCGTGACCGTCAGCGCGAGCTGGATGAGCGTGCCGACGGCCGCGACGAGGATCGTCGTGATCAGCGCCCGCGGGAACGCGGGGGTGGAGAAGATGTACTGGTAGGCGGCGGTGGTGAACTGCTCGGGCCAGATGAAGAAGGGCCGCCGCGTGATCTCCGCCTCGGTGGCGAACGAGCCCGCGATGACGTAGACGAACGGCACGAGCATGAGCAGGCCCACGCCCGCGAGGAACAGGTAGTTGACGGCGTCGAAGGCCCGGCCGCCGCGGGTGTTGTGGATCTTCATCAGAACAGTCCGCTCTGGTTGAACCGCTTGGCGAGCCAGTTCGCGCCGAAGATCAGCACGATGCCCACCACTGACTTGAATAGCCCCACGGCGGTGCTGTAGCTGTAGGCGCCCTGGGTGATGCCCACGAAGTACACGTACGTGTCGAAGACGTCCGCCACGCTGCGGTTGAGCGCGTTCGTCATGAGGAAGATCTGCTCGAATCCGGTATTGAGGATCTCGCCGATGGCCAGGATGAGCATCACGACGATCGTGGAGCGGATCGAGGGCAGCGTGATGTGCCAGACCCGCCGGAACCGCCCGGCACCGTCGATCACGGCGGCCTCGTACTGCTCCTGGTCCACGGTCGCAAGCGCCGCGAGGTAGATGATTGTGCCCCAGCCGGTGTTCTTCCACACGCTCTGGAGCACGATGAGCGGCCTGAACCAGCCCGGGTCGGACAGGTAGTCGATGTGGGTGCCGAGGGCGTCGTTGAGGAACTTGAACAGGGGCCCGACGTCGAGCGCGAACAGCAGGAACGTTAGGGAGGCCACGATCGTCCAGGACAGGAAGTGCGGGATGTAGACCAAGGTCTGCACCGTGCGCTTGAGGACCTGCAGGCGTACCTCATTCAGGAGGAGCGCCATGAGGATCGTGATGGGGAACCCGACCCCGAGGTTCAGGAGCGCAAGCAGGAGAGTGTTGACCAGCAGCCGGACGAAGTCCGGGCTCGAGAAGAAGTCCTGGAAGTTCCGCAGCCCCACCCACGGGCTCCCGTCGATGCCGAGGAACGGGACGAAGTCCTTGAACGCGATGCTCGCCCCGTACATCGGCGCGTAGCGGAACACCGCGAAGTAGACCAGGCCCGGTAGGAGCAGCAGATAGAGCCACTTGTAGTACGCGACGTGGGCGAGGAACCCGCGCCGCCGCGGGGCGGGCAGCGGCGCCTTGACCGCCGCCCGCTCCCGTGACTCGAGCTCGACGCCGCTCAGCTGGGTAGCGCCCGACCGTTGTACAGCGCTCGACTGTTGAGCAGTGCTCACTGCCCGCCGCCCGAGTACAGCTTGTTGATCTCGTCCTTCACCTGGCTGCCGCCGCTCGACTCCCACCGAGCGATCGCGTCCTTGAGGCCCTGCTCATCGATCTGCCCCGCGAAGTACTTGATGCGGGCGTCGGCGATGATGTTGTCGAGCTGGGCGCCCTTGGAGACGTACGTGGGCGAGACGAACGGCGCGGCCGGGTTGAAGACGGCGCTCTTGAGGTCCGCGGTCGTGAGCGCCATGCGCTGGTCGTACACGGACTGCTCGTACGGCGTGGCCTGTTTCGCCGGGTAGAACTGGTTGCCGATCACGTTCGTGCCGAGCTGCCCGTAGCCGCTCTGGACCTCGTTGGTCACGGCCTTCGAGGCATCGGTCGCGGGGGTCACCGGGGCGGCCTTGCCGTCGGTCACCGTGTAGTTGACGTCCTGGATGCCGTTGTTGAGCAGGTTCTCAAGGTCCGCGCTGTTGAGCTTGTTGAGGAATGTGAGCACCTTGTCGAGGTCGGCGTCGGTCTTGACGCTCGCCTTCGGGATCGCGAGGAAGCCCGCGTAACCCGCGGTCGGAAGGGCGTGGAGCTGCCCGTCGGGGCCCGTGAGGTTGCCTGTGAACGTCACGAAGTTCTGGTAGTCGTTCGGGTGCTGCTGCTTGTACAGGGTGATGAGCTGGCTCACGCGCGAGTCGACGTCGATGATGATGCCGGCCTTGCCGGTGAGGAACGGCTCGTTCCACTTGGTGCTGTCGAACGTCGCGAAGTCGGCGTTGATGAGCTTCTCGCTCACCATCTTCTTGATGAACGCGTCCGCCTGGAGGAACTGCGGTGTCTCGAAGCTCGGCACGAGCTTGCCGTTCTGCTGGGTCCAGCAGTTGCCGGCGCCGAACCACGTCTCGATGACGTCGTACGGGCTGTTCGTGCAGGGGCCGCCGGGCCACTTCGGGATCTCGATGCCGGTCGTGTCAGCCTTGCCGTCGCCGTCGGGATCGTCCTGCGTGAACGCCTTCGCGATCGTGTAGAGGTCGTCGACCGTCTTCGGCATCGCAAGATGCAGCTTGTCGAGCCAGTCCTTGCGGATGATCACGGACGTGCGCATGGCCTGGCGGGCCCGGAACACACCATAGACCTTGCCGTTGACGCTCGCGTTCTTCTGGATGTCTGGCATGTTGGTGGCGAGGTTCGGGTAGTTCTTGAGCTTGTCCGTCAGGTCCCAGAACGCCCCGGCCTGCGCGTTCTTGACGAAGCCCGGCGACTTGCCCTGGACCACCATGACCTGCGGCACGTCCGACGACGCGAGCGTGATGTTCGTCTTGTCCTCGTACTGCGCGTTGGGCGCCCACGTGATCTTGACGGTCTTGCCGGTGAGCTCGTTGAGCTTCTTCGCGATCTGCCCGTCTGCGGAGGGCGGGTCGGCGTTGAAGTACGGGGCCATGATCGTGACCGTGCTCGAATCGGTCGCGGTCTGCGAGCCGCCACCGCACGCCGCGAGCAGGAGCCCGAGCGTGCTGGCGACGGCGGTGACCGCCACGGCCTGTCTCATCCGAGATCGTCGCGCGAGGGAAGGGGTCATGGTCATCTCTCCTTTGAGTGAGGGTGGGTGGAGCGGTGTGGGTGAGTTGGAGGGCTAGTTCAGGGCTGCGCGCCCGCGGAAACGGACGACGGCGCGCCCCACCTGAGCGCGTCTGGCGGGCCGACGAGGGCGAGAGCGAGCATCGCGTTGAGGCACCACTGCGAGGTCCAGTTGGTCGAGAGCCAGGGGAGCTCCTCGACCTCGGTCCACGTCGCGACGCGCTGGACCGCCCCGGAGAGGGGCTCGCCGAGCGGGACCTGCGCGGCGTCGAGGAGGAGCTTCCACGCGTGGGCGGCGAGCTTCTCGTCCCGGCGGTACCACGCGGCGTACGCCATCATCCCGGAGGCCATGTAGGGCCACGAGAAGTGCGAGTCGTCGAGCGCTCCCCCGCTCATGGCGCGCTTGGCGCCGTCGTCCATCGCGTAGAAGGCCCCGAAGTCGGCGAGCATCGCGCGGAAGCCGTCGTGGTCCAGCAGCTCGGCCGTTTCGAGCCACGCCTGGGGCGCGCCGAACGCGATGATCATGTGGAAGCCGCCCGCCGTGCCGAGGCCCATGTGGTGGAGGTCGAGCGCCTCGGGGTCGAATTCGAGGGTAGGCCCCGACAGGAGGCCGAGCGGCATGCCCTCGAGCTGGGCCAGGCCCTTGAGGATCTTGTCGCGGTGCGCGGGGGCGCCGGTGCGGTCCCAGGCCGTGGCCCAGTTGGCCACGAGCGCCGCCCAGTCTGGACCGATCCGCGCGTGGGTGCGGCCCTCCGAGCGCGGGTAGAACTCGCGCATCGGGTCGAGCCGGCCCAGCGCGTGCTCGGCGTCGGAGACCTCGGCGAGGAGCTCGCCGATCCGCTCGTCGCCGCCGCTCAAGTAGTAGTACGGCCGGTGGAGCGTGGCCATGCTGATGCGAACTTCCTTGCAGCCGCAGCCCCAGTGGAGCACGTTGTGGCGCGAGCCGAGCTGGGCGTAGGGGCCGTCGTGGTGGCGGTCCACCTCGGCGCTGTGCCACGTCATGGCCTCGGCGAGCCGGTACGCCTCGGCACTGCCCGTGCGGAGGAAGTCCTGCCAGAGCCACAGGTTCGGGCACAGCTCGTTGTTGGCCCACGCGAAGCCGCCCAGGTCGTAGCGCCACTGGTGCCGGTGCGGGTCGTAGCTGTGCATGACGTCTCCGTAGTCCCAGTAGCCGTACCAGCCCCGGCGCTCGACCTCGCCCGCGTAGAAGCCGCGCAGCTCGGCGAAGCGGGCCTCGATCGCGGCGGCGAGTGGGGACGTTTCGGGCTCCGGCAG
>NZ_JBKZWT010000108.1:0-11376 GCF_047759905.1 Sinomonas sp. G460-2
TGCCGAGGTGCGGGTCCGCCGTCCGCGCCCACGTCAGCGGCGGCCGGCGACGTCGAGCGCTTCCGGAAGCGTGAACTTGCCCGCGTACAGCGCCTTGCCCACGATCGCGCCCTCGACGCCGAGCGGCACGAGCTCGCGCAGCGCGCGCAGATCGTCGAGGCTCGAGATGCCGCCGGACGCGACGACCGGCTTCGTGGTCCGCTCGCACATCTGCTTGAGCAGCTCGACGTTCGGGCCGCGGAGGGTGCCGTCCTTCGTGACGTCAGTGACCACATAGCGAGCGCACCCGGAATCCTCTAGGCGCGCGAGCACCTCCCACAGGTCGCCGCCCTCCTTGGTCCAGCCGCGCGCCGCGAGCGTCGTGCCGCGCACGTCGAGGCCGACGGCGATCCGGTCGCCATAGCGCTCGATCGCGCGGGCCGTCCAGGCCGGGTCCTCGAGGGCGGCCGTGCCGAGGTTGACTCGCGCCGCGCCGAGCTCGAGCGCGGCGTCGAGGGAGGCGTCGTCCCGGATGCCGCCCGAGAGCTCGACCTTGACGGAGAGCTGCTTCACGACGTCGGCGAGCAGGTCGCGGTTGCTCCCGCGCCCGAACGCGGCGTCGAGGTCCACGAGATGAACCCACTCGGCGCCGTCGTTCTGCCACGCGAGCGCGGCGTCGAGCGGGGCGCCGTAGCTCGTCTCGCTCCCCGCCTCGCCCTGCACGAGGCGCACCGCCTGGCCGTCCGCGACGTCCACGGCGGGCAGGAGTTCGAGGATGGGCTCGACGCTGGTCATGGGTGGTCTCCTAGTAGTGATGGCCTGGCGCTCAGGCCTGCAGGGTGAACAGATAGGCGGCGACGAGGGCCGCGGCGGCGAGGACGCCGAACGAGATCCACGTCCAGTTGGGCAGGCCCTGCCGCCGGAACGAGACGACACCGCCCACGAGGAGCCCGGCGAGGCCGAACAGCAGAATGGACCACATTCAGGCGGCAGCCTTCGGCTTGAGGGACGAGACCCAGTTCCGCAGGAGGCGGGCCCCGGCGTCCCCCGACTTCTCGGGGTGGAACTGCGTCGCGCACAGCGGGCCGTTCTCGACCGCCGCGACGAACGGGGCACCGTGCTCGGACCACGTGACGAGCGGTGCGGCCATCCGAGGCTGGCTCACGTCGAACTCCCACGTCTGCACGCCGTACGAGTGCACGAAGTAGAAGCGCTCCGACTCGACGCCCTCGAAGAGCTTCGAGCCCTCCGGCGCCGTGACCGTGTTCCACCCCATGTGCGGCACCACGGGCGCAGGCAGGAGCTCGACGACGCCCGGCCACTCGCCGAGGCCTTCGGACTCGACGCCGTGCTCGACCCCCCGTTCGAACAGGACCTGGAGGCCCACGCAGATCGCGAGGACCGGGCGCCCGCCCGCAACGCGACGGCCGATGATGCGCGCGCCGTCGACGGACTTGAGCTCGTCCATGACCGTCGCGAACGCGCCGACGCCCGGGACCACGAGGCCGTCCGCGTTGAGGGCGTCCTCGGGCTTCGCGCTGAGCGTCACCGCGGCCCCGGCGCGCTCGAGCGCGCGCACGGCAGAGCGCACGTTGCCCGAGCCGTAGTCGAGGACGACGACGGTGGGACGCCCCTCGGGGTCAGGCGCGGGTCCGCCGAGATTGCGTGCGTCGATGGCGACGCCGTTGTGCGGCTCGGGCGCGCTAGCGCCGTTCGCCGCGCCGTTCGCGGTCGTCCCGGTCGCGGTGGACCCATTCGCGGTCGTCCCGGTCACAGGGCGCCCTTTGTGGACGGAATGGCGTCGCCGATCCGCGGGTCAGGCTCGACGGCCGCGCGAAGTGCTCGCGCGAACGCCTTGAACTGCGCCTCGACGATGTGGTGCGGATCGCGACCCTCAAGCACACGCATGTGGAGGCAGATGCCGGCGTGGAGGGTGATCGCCTCGAACACGTGACGCGTGAGCGATCCCGTGAAGTGCCCGCCAATAAGGTGGTACTCCTGCCCCGCCGGTTCACCCGAGTGCACGAGGTAGGGGCGGCCCGAGACGTCGACGACGGCCTGCGCGAGGGCCTCGTCGAGCGGCACGGTGGCCTCGCCGAAGCGGCGGATCCCGGCCTTGGAGCCGAGCGCCTCCTTGAGTACCTCGCCGAAGGTGATGGCGATGTCCTCGACCGTGTGGTGCACGTCGATATGGGTGTCCCCGCTGGCCTTCACGGTGAGGTCAATGAGCGAGTGCTTCGAGAGAGCCGTGAGCATGTGGTCGTAGAACGGCACGCTGCTGGAGATGTCCGAGCGGCCAGTTCCGTCGAGATTGATCTCGACGACGACCGACGATTCGGACGTGGTGCGCTCCATCCGCGCCGTGCGCGGCGCGGTCTGCAGCTGGGTGCTCATGGCTGTCCGTCCTTCACTGGGCCTGTCCTTCAACGGGGGCGACTGCGGGGGGCCTACTCATTCTAGGTGGGTTCTTCTAGATGAGTTCTTCCAGGTGGGTTCAGGCCGGGTCCTCGCGGAGAAGCTCCTCGAGCCGAGTCAGGAACGCGCTGGTCTCTGCGTCCGTTCCCGCAGTGACCCGCAGGCTCCCGGGGATGCCGACGTCGCGCACGAGGATCCCCGCCTCGAGGAGGCCGCGCCACACACGCTGGGGGTCGCGGAGCCCCGTGAAGAACACGAAGTTCGAGTCCGAGGTGGCCGGCCGGAGGCCCAGCCGCTCGAGCTCCTTCACGATCCGGTCCCGCTGATGCTTGATCTCTTCGACCTCGGACATGAGTGACGCGCGGTGGCGCAGCGCCGCGAGGGCGGTCGCTTGGGTCACGGCGGAGAGGTGGTATGGAAGGCGCACGAGCCGCAGGGCGTCGATGACCTCGGGGGCCGCCGCGAGATAACCGAGACGGGCACCGGCAAGGGCGAACGCCTTGCTCATGGTTCGGCTCACCACGAGCCGCGGACGGCCGGGGAGGAGCGTGAGAGCACTCTGCGTGCCGAGCTGCGCGAACTCGGCGTAGGCCTCATCGACGATCACGATCGCCTGGCTCGCCTCGCCGGCTTCGTACACGGCCTCGACGACGTCGAGGCCCAACGCCGTGCCCGTGGGGTTGTTCGGCGAGCAGAGGAACACGAGATTGGGGGCCAGCTCGCGGACCTGCCGGGCCGCCGCATCGGCCGTGAGCTCATAGTCGGCCCCGCGAACGCCCTTGAGATAGGCCGTCCCGGTGCCGGCCGCGAGCAGCGGATACATCGAGTACGTGGGCGGGAAACCGAGAGCCGAGCGGCCTGGGCCGCCGAACGCCTGGAGAAGCTGCTGCAGCACCTCGTTCGAGCCGTTGGCCGCCCACAGCTGCTCGGACGCGAGCCCGTGGCCCAGATACTCGGCAAGGGCCTCGCGGAGCTCCGTGAACTCGCGGTCAGGGTAGCGGTTCAGCCCCGCAACAGCGGCCCGCACCGCCTCGGTGATGGCGTCTTGAACGTCGGCCGGAACCCCGTACGTGTTCTCGTTGACGTTGAGCATGATGGGGACGTCGAGCTGCGGCGCCCCGTACGGGTGCTGTCCACGCAGATCCTCACGGAGCGGGAGGCGGGCAAGCCGCTCCTCCGGGGTGAGGTCGTCCGGCTGAATACCGCCGGAAACAGAGGCTTGGACAGTCCGCTCGTTCACCGGTCCAGCCTACGCCCGGCCGCGGTCGCCTCCCGCATTCATGACTTGGGGACGAGCAGCTGCTGCCCCGGCATCACGCGGGCCGAATCGAGTCCGTTGAGCTCGAGGATCTCGCCGATCACCACGCGCGGGTCCCGGTCCGGGGCGTACTGCGCCGCGACGGACCACAGGGACTGCCCCTGCTGAACCGTCACGTGCACCGCCGGGGTAGTCACCGGCGCCGAGTCGCCCGCCCGGGCGGGCGACATGAGGGCCGTGAGTCCCGCGAGCAGCATCAGGCATGCGAGGAAAACGGGAACGGCGATCAACACGAACCGCCCGCGACGCGTAAGGCGCAGCTTCGGTCGGCGCACCGACTCGGACTGGGCGGCGTCGCACGCACCCAGAAGGTCGTCGAGCAGGACCCTCTGCGGGGCGGAGAACGGTGCTGCGAATGCGTGTGCCACGGGACTTCCTCCTCGGCAGTTCTTTCGAAACTGTATTCGAATCTTCTAGAACACTTTTTAGCACCTCTGGACGAATCATGTCCAGACTCGATAGAACAAATGTTTGAAAGGTGCGTCTGTGTCCCCTACGGTGGAATCAGGATGCTGAGGGGCACCGACAAAATAAGAAACAGAAGGAGCACGGCATGGCAGGAGTGGCCAAGGCGGCCAAGGGTCTCACAGTGCGCCAGCGCAAGATCCTTGAGACGATCCAGCGCTCGGTCCAGACCAAGGGCTACCCTCCGTCGATGCGCGAGATCGGAGACACGGTCGGCCTCGCGAGCCTCTCGAGCGTCACGCACCAGCTCGCGCAGCTCGAGAAGCTCGGCTATCTGCGCCGGGATCCGAAGCGCCCGCGCGCCATGGAAGTGCTCATGCCGCTGAGCCTCGACGAGGGCCCCCTCACGATCGAGACCCAGCAGGCGGCGCCGCTGCTCGGGATCGGTGGGATCACCGTGGACGACATGGCGAGCGCCGCGGACACGGCCATGGTCCCGCTCGTGGGCCGCATCGCCGCGGGTGGTCCGATCCTCGCCGATCAGGTAGTCGAGGACGTTATGCCGCTCCCCCGCCGGCTCGTGGGCTACGGCGAGCTGTTCATGCTCAAGGTCAAGGGCGATTCCATGATCGACGCCGCGATCTGCGACGGCGACTGGGTCGTGGTGCGCCGCCAGAACGACGCCGAGAACGGCGACATCGTCGCCGCACTCCTCGACGACGAGGCCACCGTCAAGACGTTCCGCCAGCGCGACGGCCACACGTGGCTGCTCCCCCAGAACACGCGCTACGAGCCGATCCTCGGCGACCACGCGACCATCATGGGGCGCGTCGTCTCCGTGATGAGGTCGGTCTAGTCAGCGCCGGCGGCGGCAAGCCGCTCGAGAGCCTGAAGCACGACGGCGCGGTCGGTGGTGCCCCAAAGCGGCGGTAGGGCAGAGCGGAGGAACGCCCCGTAGCGCTCCGTCGCGAGCCGCGAATCGAGGACCGCGACGACACCGCGGTCCTGAGTGGACCTGATGAGGCGCCCCGCGCCCTGTGCCAGCCGCACGGCCGCATGGGAGGCGGAGACGCTCATGAAGCCGTTCCCACCAGCCTGCGCAACGGCACGGGAGCGCGCCGTGGTCATGGGATCGTCCGGGCGCGGGAACGGAATGCGGTCGATCACCACGAGGCGGCATGAGTGCCCCGGGACGTCGACGCCTTGCCACAGGGTCATCGTGCCGAAGAGGCACGTGTCCGGCTCGTCGGCGAACTGGCGCACGAGCGCGCTCATGGACGACTCGCCCTGGCACAGGATCTCGACGTCGAGGCGCTTGCGGAGCTCGTCGGCCGCCTCCTCTGCAGCCCGGCGCGAGGAGAAGAGGCACAGCGCGCCGCCCGAGGACGCGCGAATGAGCGCCTCGAGCTCGTTGACGGCCTCGGGCGAGAGGCCACGCCCGGGCTTCGGCAGGTGCCGCGCGACGTACAGGACGCCCTGCTTCGGGTAGTCGAACGGCGAGCCGACGTCGACCCCCGTCCAGCTCGGCGCACCGTTCCCGAGCAGGCCCAGCCCACCGGCGGCGGGCTCGAAGGCGGAACCGATGGCGAGCGTCGCGGAGGTCAGGATCACGGTGTGCTCGGCGAAGAGCCCGTCCCGGAGCTTGCCGCCCACGTTGAGCGGGGCGATGTTGAGCGTCGCCGGGGCGTCGTCGGCGGGCGCCGCGTATCCGGTCGCGGGATCGAACGAACCAGCGCGCGAGGCCCACATGACTTCGCCGTTCTCCTCGGCACCGACGAACCGCTCGCAGCATTCCAGGATCGCAAGGAGCCGCGACCTCGCGACTTGCCGCCCGCCGTCGGCCGCGGCCTGCCCCTCGCCCGCCTTCGCGTCGGAGAGCGCCGCCCGGCACGCGTCGCGGAGCAGCTCGATCACTTGGACGAGCTCGCCCGTGAGCCCGCGGGCCAGCAGACCCGTGGGCACGGACGCGAGCGTGAGCTCGAGCTGGGCGGCAGCCGCCTGGAGGGCCTCGACGGAGATACCGCAGTGCCGGCGCGCGCCCGCGGCCGCCGCCGTGATCATCCCGACGGAGAGCTGGGCGCTCACGGCGCCCGTGACGCGGTCCTGGAGCTCGTGCGCCTCGTCGACCACGACGACGTCGTACTCGGGCAGGACGCTGAGGCCCTCGAACGCGTTGATCGCGAGCATCGCGTGATTCGTCACGACGATGTCCGCCTCCGCGCCGTGCTGCCGCGCGAGCTCGCTGAAGCACTCGGCGGCCAACGGGCATCTCTGCGAGCCGAGGCATTCGAGGGCCGTGACCGAGACCTGCCGCCACGCGCGGTCGGAGACGCCGGGCACGAGGTCGTCGCGGTCGCCCGTCTCGGTCTCCTCGGCCCAGTCCCTGAGTCGCTTGACCTCCCGCCCGAGCTGCGTTGTGGGGCCACCTGTCCCGCTGGCGGCGGGATGGGCGACGGCGGTGTCCTCCCCGAGCGCGAAGAGCTGGCCCTCCGCTGGCTCGTCGGTGGGGAAGCCGCCCGAGATCTTGTGCTTGCAGAGGTAGTTCGAGCGTCCCTTGACGAGGGCGACGTCGACAGTCCCCTCGAGCTCGGGAGCGATCGCCTCGAGGAGCCTCGGCAGGTCCCGGCCCACGATCTGCGCCTGGAGCGCGAGGGTCGCGGTCGCGACGACGGAGGGCCTCCCGCTGTGCCGCGAGTGCGCGATGAGCGGCACGAGGTAGGCGAGGGACTTCCCCGTGCCGGTGCCGGCCTGAACGAGGAGGTGCTGCTCGTCCTCGATCGCCCTGGCCACCTGGCGCACCATCTCGTGCTGCCCATCCCGCTGCTGGCCGCCCATCGCGGCCACGGCGACATCGAGCAGCCGCACGGCGGCCTGCTCCGCCGTCTCCGCCGCGGCCTGCTCCGCCGCCCCCTCGCTCATGACTTCCTCACTCATGAACCGTGAACGGCTCCAATTCCGCCACGAACTCGTCGCGGACCACGACGTGGGCCAGCGTGCCGTCTGCGGTGTGTTCGAGCGAGCGGATCTCCGAGCTGCTCTCGTGAAGTCGGCTCAAGAGATCGCCCCTGTTGTACGGGACCAGGATGGTGAGCGCGACGTGCGGCCGCGGGATGGCGTCGCTGATCGCCTTCTTGAGCTCGTCGATGCCCAGCCCCGTGCGCGCCGAGACCACGACGTGCCGCGGTTCGCGCTGCCGGAGCCGCTCGAGCACGTACGGATCGGCGGCGTCCGCCTTGTTGAGCACGATGATCTCCGGCACCTTCCGCGCGTCGACCTCGGTGAACACCTCGCGCACGGCCGCGATCTGTCCCTCGGGGTCGGGATGGGACGCATCGACGACGTGCAGGACGAGATCGGCGTCGGCCACCTCCTCGAGCGTCGAGCGGAACGCCTCGATGAGCTGCGTGGGCAACGAGCGGACGAATCCGACCGTGTCCGCGAGGGTGTACGGGAGCCCGTCGGCCGTCTCGGCGCGCCGCACGGTTGGATCGAGGGTCGCGAACAGCGCATTCTGCACGAGGACGCCCGCGTCGGTGAGCCGATTGAGCAGCGAGGACTTGCCCGCGTTCGTGTAGCCAGCGATCGCGACCGAGGGGACCTCGTTGCGCTTTCGGTTGGCACGCTTCGTCTCGCGAGCGGGCTTCATGCCCGCGATCTCGCGGCGGAGCTTGGCCATGCGCGTGCGGATGCGGCGCCGGTCGAGCTCGATCTTCGTCTCACCGGGACCACGGGACCCGATGCCGCCGCCCGCAGCGCCCACACGGCCACCGGCCTGCCGGGACATCGACTCACCCCAACCGCGAAGGCGCGGAAGCAGGTACTCGAGCTGCGCGAGCTCGACCTGCGCCTTGCCCTCGCGGCTCTTTGCGTGCTGCGCGAAGATGTCGAGGATGAGGGCCGTCCGGTCGATGACCTTGACCTTGACGATGTCCTCGAGCCCGCGTCGCTGCGACGGCGAAAGCTCCGAGTCGACGATCACAGTGTCGGCCCCGGTCGTGTAGACGATGTCCTTGAGCTCTTGGGCCTTGCCGGAGCCGAGGAAGGTCCCCGCGTCCGGCTTGAGGCGGCGCTGGACCACGCCGTCGAGCACCTCGGAACCCGCCGTCTCGGCCAGCGCCGCGAGCTCGTGGAGCGAGTTCTCGGCGTCCTCGAGCTTCCCTTCGCTCCAGATTCCCGCGAGGACCACCCGCTCGAGCCGGAGCTGCCGATACTCGACCTCGGTGACATCCTCGAGCTCCGTCGAAAGGCCCCCGACGCGGCGCAGGGCGCGACGTTCCTCGAGGTCTCGCTGCTCGCCGTCGTACTCGCTGTGTTCCTCGGCGAGCTCGGAGATGGCGAGCGCCTTGCCGCTCGCAAGCCCGGCGCGCCGCGACGAGGCGGCGTCGCCGTCCTCGGCGGACCGCCGGCCGGCGCCCTTGGCCGTCGCTGCCTCTTCCTTCGCGAGGATCCGGTCGATGACGGCCTGGATGTCCTGCGCGCTGAGGTCCTGCGGCTGAGGCTCTGACGCGGCGTCGTGGTGGTTGGTCATGTTCTCCTTCGGACGGGATGCATTTCCAGAATAGTTCTCAGGGGTGACAAAAGAGGGCTCACGCGTCACGGCGTTCTCCTAGGGGTAGTCCTGTAGAGCCCGGCCGGACCACGCTCGATGGCGTGGGGTCGACGGCGGGGCGGGGCCAGCAAAGAGTGGTGGCTACTTGAACAGGCGCATGGAGACGATTCTACCCGATACGCTGGATGCCCATGGACCCCGCCCACTATTTCAACGCCCAGCCTGCCGTGCCCGACGTGCGGCGACCGCTCGCCGTCGTCCTCGAGGGCCGCGAGCTCGCGCTCGAGACTTCGGCCGGCATCTTCAGTCCGGACGGCGTGGACAAGGGCACCGCGGTCCTGCTCGAGGAGGCCCCAGACCCCGCGCCCGAGGGCGCCCTGCTCGACATCGGCTGCGGCTGGGGCCCCATCACGCTGACCATGGCGCTGCGCTCGCCGGGTGCCACCGTGCATGCGGTCGACGTCAACGAGCGCAGCCTGTCCCTCACGGCGGCGAATGCTCGCCGGATCGGGCTCACGAACGTCCGCGCGGCCCTCCCCGAGGCCATACCAGCGGACATCCGGTTCGCGACGATCTGGTCCAATCCGCCCATCCGCATCGGAAAGCAGGCCCTCCACGAGCTGCTCCTGCTCTGGCTTCCGCGCCTCGCGGTGGGCGGCGAGGCGTGGCTCGTGGTCCAGAAGAATCTGGGGGCGGACTCTCTCCAGCGTTGGCTCGCCGACGAGCTGGGCGGCGCGTACGACGTCGCGCGCGCGGCGACGTCGAAGGGTTTCCGCGTCCTGTGCGTCACCCGGGTCGCTGAGTAGGCTCGGCAGGATCCCGGCGAAAGCCCAGGCGTGAGCTAGCTGAGGGTGCCGCGCGCCACGATCACGGCCGGGCCGCTGAGCTCGACGTGCTCGGCGCCGTCGGCCCCCGTCACGAATGCGACGCCCACGGTGCCGCCCGGGACCCGGACGTCCCAGCGGTTGGGTGCCCCTTGTCCTGCCCAATGCCGGATGGCGACGGCGGCTGCGCAGGCGCCCGTCCCACACGACTGCGTCTCGCCCACTCCGCGCTCATGCACGCGCATCGCGATGTTCCCGATGCCCTCGCGGACGAGCGGCTCGGACGGGACGACGAACTCGACGTTCGTCCCGTGCGGCGGGACGGGTTCGACGTTCGGCGCGGTGAAGAGGCGAAGCCGGGTGAGCTCGCCGTCGGCGGCGAGTGCCACGACCGTGTGCGGATTGCCCATGCTCACGCTCAGTGCGGGGCGGGCGACGTCGAGGCCGTCCGCCGTCACGAGCGAATCGCCGGCCTCGGCCTCGGCCTGCGCGGGGTGGATGAACTCCCACGGGCCCATGTCCACCGCAAACCCGCCCTCGCGGCGCTCGACGCGCTTGATGCCTGCGCGCGTGCCGATCGGAAGCACCTCCCCGGGTGCGAGCTCGATGAGGCCCTGGTCGAGGAGGAACGCGACGAAGACCCGGACGCCGTTGCCGCACATCTCCGAGATGGAGCCGTCCGCGTTGCGGTAGTCCATGAACCACGCGGCGCCGGCGTCCTCGGCGAGGATCTCGCGCCCCTCGGGCAGGTGCTCGGACCGGACGGCGCGGATGAGCCCGTCGGCTCCGATCCCGAGGTGGCGGTCGCACAGCGCTGCGGCCTGCTCGGCGCTGATCTCGCGGAGTCCCTCGGGATCCGCGACGAGGACGAAGTCGTTCCCCGTTCCGTGCCCCTTGGCGAACGCGAGTCCGGCGAGCTGGGCGAGGGGGCTGGCGGCAAGGTCAGTCACGGGGACGGTCATGAGTCAAGAATACCGAGCGCGCTCGCCACGACGTCCGGCCCGAGCGCGTCGAGCCAGTGGACGCGGGGGTCGGCGTGGAACCACGTGGCCTGCCGGCGCGCGAACTGCCGCGTGGCCACGGTCGTCTCCTCGGCTGCCCGCTCGATCGTCGACTCGCCGTCGAGAACGCGCAGGAACTGCGCGTAGCCGAGGGCCCGGGACGCCGTCCTCCCTTGCCTGAGTCCCGCCGCGTCGAGCGCGCGCACCTCGGCGAGGAGGCCGCCGTCGACCATTCTGCCGACCCGCGCCTCGAGCCGAGCGTGGAGCGTGGGGCGATCCATGTCGAGCCCGATCTGGATGGCCGGCCGCACGTACTCGCGCCGCGGCATGTACGAGCTGAACGGACGGCCCGTGACCTCGAGGACCTCGAGCGCGCGGATGATCCGGCGCGCGTCCCGAAGCCTCGTCCCCGAGGCGGGATCGGCAGCCGTGAGCCGGCTCGCGAGGGCGCCGAGGCCCTCCCGCTCGGCCTCGGCCTCGAGCCGTGCCCGAACCGCCGGATCGGTCCCGGGGAACTCGAGGACGTCGAGAGCCGCGCGCACGTACAGGCCCGAGCCGCCCGCGAGGATCGCGCGCTTCCCGCGCGCGTGGATGTCGGTGATCGCGGCGCGCGCCTCGGCTTGGAATTCCGAGACGCTCGCCTCCTCGCGCACGTCGAGGATGTCGAGCAGGTGGTGCGGGACACCGCGGCGTTCCGCGACGGTCATCTTGGCCGTGCCGATGTCCATGCCGCGGTAGAACTGCATCGAGTCCGCGTTGACGATCTCACCACCCAGCGCGAGGGCGAGCTCGACCGCGAGATCAGACTTTCCAGTTCCGGTGGGACCGACGACGGCGATGACCGGCGGAGCGTCGACCGGCGCCACAGCGTCAGCCCGCGCGGAC
>NZ_JBKZWT010000109.1:0-11190 GCF_047759905.1 Sinomonas sp. G460-2
CTCCGTCTTGGAGTCCCAGCGCAGGAGCGAATGCAGATCGCGGTAGATCTCGCGGGCGCGCTCGAGGTCCGCCACGTTGCCCGACGTCGAGAGGCGGTACAGCTCCACCGTCGACTCCGGGAGCGCGTTCGGGTAGCCGGCCACCCAGCCGACGGCCCCGGCCAGGCCCATCTCGACGACAGTGTCGTCCGTGCCGATGAGCAGGTCCACCTCCGGCGCGAGCTCCTTGATCTCGTAGGCCCGGCGCACGTCGCCGCTGAACTCCTTGACGCCCACGATCAGGCCCTCGGAGTGCAGTCGCGCGATGAGGCGCGGCGTGAGGTCCACCTTGGTGTCGATGGGGTTGTTGTAGGCGACGATCGGCAGGCCCACGGTCGCTGCCCTGCGGTAGTGGTCCACGACCTCCTCTTCGTTCGCACGGTACGCGTTGGGCGGGAGAAGCATGAGCGCGTGGGCGCCGGCCTCGGCGGCCTGCTCAGCCCAGCGCTGCGTCTGGAGGCCGCCGTACGCGCCCACGCCTGCCATGACGGTGAAGCCCTCGGGGGCGGCCTCGACCGCGGTCGTGATGACCCGGGCGCGCTCCTCGTCGCTGAGCGTCTGATACTCGCCCAGGGAGCCGTTGGGGGCCACGCCGTCGCACCCCGCCCCCGCGAGGAAGCGGACGTGCTCGGCGTAGGCGTCGAAGTCGACGCTGTGATCGCCTGGGCCATTGCCCCCAAAGGGCAATGCGGTCGCGACGAGGACGCCGTGCCAGGGCTTGCGGTTTGCGGTCATAGTCAGGTCCTTTCGGGGAGGCGAGGGCGGCGTGCGCGGACGCCGCCCTCTGTGATGCGCCTCACGGCAATCTTACCATGTGACATTGCACAGATGGGAGAGGTGACGCCGGGGCTGGGCGCCCCGGCGTCGAGGGTCAGCTCGCGGGGACGACGTACTGCTTGGCCGCCACCTTGCCGAGGCCCGCAGAGAGGCCCGCGTCGGTGAGCAGCTTCGAGATGGTGCCGTCGGCGCGCTGGGCGGCGATGCCGTCGTCGAGCGCCTGCTTGAGGCTCTTGTTGCCCTTCGTGAGCGGGAACGCGGCCTCGGGAGCCTGGGTGATGGCGCCCACGCGGGCGTCCGGCTTGTCGTTCGCGAGCGAGACGGTGACGCCCTGGGCGCCCTTGAACTGGAGCACCTGGACGCCGTAGGCGTCCACATCCGCCTGGATGCGCCCGGCGTCGAAGTCGGCCTTGAGCTCGACGCTGCTCGGGTAGGTGACGAGCTTGTCGCCGAGGATCTTCTTGAGGTCCTCGACCCAGAGGTAGCCGTCGATCGTGCCGACCTTGCCGATCTTCTCGAGGTCGGAGACGGTCGCCGCGCCCGACTTCGACGCGATGCCCATGCCGTCGAGGTACGTCGAGGCGGAGAAGTCCACGGCCTTGAGGCGCTTCTCGGTCGCGTCGATCGTGCCGAGCGCGAGGTCGATATTGCCGCCCGAGATCGACTGGACCGCGTCCGCGTAGGTGGCCTGCTGGTAGACGGGGGTGAGGCACTCATCCTTGGCGATCTTGTTCGCGATCGCGAGGTCGATGCCGGCCGGCTTGCCGCTGTTGTAGCTGCTGAACGGCGGGATGTCGATCACGCCGATGGTGAGCTTGCCGGGCGCCACGGTCTGGACCCCTTGATGCTTCGGGGTGCAGTCGGATTGGGCGGCGGTCGACGAGCCTCCGCAGGCCGTGAGGCTCAGCCCGGCGGCGAGGACGACGGCGGCCAGCGCGCCGGAGCGCTTGGTGAGGGGTTTCATGGGTTCCTCTCGGTGGTGGGGTGGGTGTGATGAAGGAAGGGTGGGTGGGCGGAGTTGGAAGGGGCCTCAGGTGTGCTGGCCCAAGCGCTTCTCAAAGAAGACACTGATCCACGTCGCCGGCATCGAGATGACGGCGTAGCAGACGCCCGCGAGGACGAAGATCTCGAGGTAGTTGAAGTCCTCGCTGCCGATGTTGTAGGCGGACTTCATGAGCTCGGGAACGGCGATGGCATAGGCGAGCGACGTCCCCTGGAACATCTGGATAGCCACGCCCATGAGCCCGGGGATTGCGGAGCGCATCCCCTGCGGCATGACGATCCGGAAGAAGGTGTCCCGCTGCGAGAGGCCGAGGGCGTTCGACGCCTCACGCTGCCCACGGGCCACAGACTGGATCCCGGCCCGCATGATCTCGCTCGAGTACGCGGCGGCGTTCCAGATGAGCGCGAGGCACGCGGCCGTGATGCTGTCGAACGCGATCCCGAACTTTGGCAGGCCGTAGTAGAAGAGGTAGAGGATCACGAGGGCGGGCGCGCCTCGCCCGACCTCGACGACCGCGAGGGCGATCGTGCGGAGGATCAGGTTCTTCTGCGAGACCATGACGCTGAGCACGAGGCCCAAGGGGTAGCCGACCACGATCGACACGGCCGCGATCATGAGGCTCACGCTGAGCCCGGACATCATCTGCGGGAGGTAGCCCGCCCAGTCTGCAAGCCAGCTCATACGTGAATCGCCTTCCTCATGCGCGAGTCGAGGGTCCGGGAGAGGTAGGCCACCGGCAGGCTCAGGACGATGTACAGGAGGCCGACGATGATGTACGGCAGGATCCCCTCGACCGTGGGGTGCTGCCGGGCGAAGGACTGGGCCTGGAACACCATCTCCGCGACAATGATCGTCGAGGCGATGGAGGAGTCCTTGAGCAGGCCGACCAGGTACGTCGCGATGGAGGGCGAGACGATCCGGAAGGCCTGCGGGACCACGACGCCGAAGAACGTGCTGGCGCGCGGCACCCCGAGGGCGTGGGCGGCCTCGAGCTGGCCCTTCGGCACGGCCTGGAGGCCACCGCGGTAGATCTCCGCGAGGTAGGCGATGGACACGACGCCGAGGCCCACCATCGCGGCGCTCACCGGGTTGAACTTGAACGTCCCCACCTGGATGCCGAACTTGAGCAGGAAGAGCCACACGATGATCGGCACACCACGGACCAGGTCGACGAACAGCCGGCACGCGAGCTGGACCGGGAGCACGGGCGAGGCAAGCCCGAGTGCGAGCGGCACGGCCCCGAGGATCCCGATCGCGAATGCCCCGAACGTCAGGCCGAGGGTGAGGGGCAGCCCGTTGAGGACGGCGGAGAAGGGATCCATGTCAACGCTCCAGGACCGCGCGCAGGAAGCGACGCGTCCGGGCTTCCTGCGGGTCGCTCATGATGGCCCTGGGATCGCCCTGCTCGATGATCTTGCAGTCCGCCATGACGACGAGCGTGTCGGAGACGTCGCGGGCGAACTGCATCTCGTGCGTCACCACGACCATCGTCATGCCATCGGCGGCGAGCTCCCGCATGACCGAGAGGACCTCGAGGCCCACCTCCGGGTCGAGGGCCGAGGTCGGTTCGTCGAAGAGCATGATGCTCGGATCCAGGGCCAGGGCCCGCGCGATCGCGATGCGCTGCTGCTGGCCGCCCGAGCAGCGGCCCGGGTGCTGGCCGGCCTTCTCCTTGAGGCCCACTCGCTCGAGGAGCTGCATCGAGCGTTCGTCGGCCTCCGCCTTGCTGCGTCCCAGCACCCGCTGCTGCGGGAAGCTGATGTTCCTCAGGGCCGTCATGTGCGGGAACAGGTTGAACGACTGGAACACCATCCCCACGGTGCTGCGGAGCGCCGCGAGGTCGCGGGCGTTCACGGTCTTGCCCGGCTCGATGGTGTGTCCCGCCACGCGGATGGTTCCGGCGTCCGGGCGTTCGAGCAGGTTGATGCAGCGCAGGAACGTGCTCTTGCCTGCACCGGAGGGGCCGATGAGCGCGGTGACGGTGCCTGGCTCAACGTTGAGCGAGACGTCGTCGAGCACCACATGGTCCCCGTAGCGCTTCGAGATGTTGTCGAGCTTGATGCCGAGGCGGGGAACGAGCTTCGAGTCTGCTGGAGGTGAAAGAGTCATGGCCATCTTCCCTGGATGAATCACGAGGAACGGTGGTTCCGAGCGAACGCCGTGTGTTCGGCGTCACCAATATGTGCAATGGTACATGTCACATATTCAGAGTCAATGGCATGCGGGAAACAAGTTGGTTGCCGCGATCTCACGGCGGTGTCGGGGCGCGGCGCGCATGGCGCGCGGTCACCCTGGCGCGCGCCGCACTCTCATCGGCGCCGGCTTTAGTCTGCGAGCTCGGCCGGCCGGGCGACGACGTCGACCATCGCATCGCCGCGCAGCACGGTGATCTCCGTCCTCCGGCCGATCGCGTCCTCGAACATGTGCTTCTGCAGCGATTGGGCGTCGGCGAGCGGGGCGCCATTGATGGCGAGGAGGAGATCGCCGGGCCGAATGCCGCTCTCGGACGCGGGGCTCCCCGCCACGACCTCGGCGACGCGGAGTGCGCGGCGCCGGCCGGTGCGCACGGCCCACCGCTCGTCGAGCGGCGTCGGCACACTCACGAGGCCGAGGTAGGCGCGCCGCACACGGCCGTCCTCACGGAGGGAATGCAGGATCCGCCGCGTCGTCGCATTGATAGGAACCGCGAGCCCGAGGCCAACGCCGGCGACGGCGGTGTTGATGCCCACCACCCGCCCGCGAGAGTCGGCGAGCGCGCCGCCGGAGTTCCCCGGGTTGAGCGCGGCGTCGGTCTGGATGACGTCCTCGATGAGTCGCGTCGCGGTGCGGCCACGGGCAGGCATCGACCGACCGAGCGCGCTCACCACCCCAGCGGTCACGCTGCCCTCGAGCCCGAGCGGGCTCCCGACCGCGACCACGAGGGAGCCGACGAGCAGCCGGTCGGCGTTCCCGAACTCGGGCGGCTCGGGCACCGGGAGCCCGGTCCGCAGAACCGCGAGATCGGAGAGCGGATCCCGCCCGATCACGCTGAAGGGCCCGCTCATTCCATCGGCGAACATCACCTCGCCGCGAGCCACGCGCCCCACGACGTGCGCGTTGGTCACCAGGTGCCCCTCTTGGCTGAGTACGACGGCGGAGCCCGAGCCGCGCTCAGTCCTCACCGAGGCGACACGCGGGGTCAGATGCCGCGCGACCGTCGTCACAATCTCCGAGTAGGCGTCGAGCGCCTCGTCCTCACTCACAGGAGGAGAACGTGGCTCGAGGACCGCAGGATTCCCGATATCGCCCGAGGCGTAACGACCGTCGATTCCGTGGCGTTTGAACGATCCGGAGTGGGGTAACTCTTCCCCATCTGTTCGTAAATACGTTAGGAGACCATCGTGCTGCTATGGATCGCGGTCATTCTTTTCGTTCTGTGGCTGCTGGGATTCATTGCTCTCCCGAGCCTCGGCGGAATCGTCCACATCCTCATCGTGCTGGCAGTGATCGCCCTCATTGTCCACCTTGTCCGAGGGCGGCGAGCAGTCTAGGCCTACCGGGGCCGGGCCTCATCAGACCATGGCGCCTCGGGACGTCAGTGCTCAGAATAGTTCTCGAGTAGTTCCCTCAGAGGAGGTTGCCATGCTGTTGTTCTGGGCCTCGGTGATTCTTTTCGTGCTCTGGGTTCTAGGCGTGATCGTGGATATCGGGGGAGGCGTTCACCTCTTGCTGTTCATCGCGATCATCACGTTTATCGTGTTCCTCGTGGGGCGCCGCCGTCCCGCCTGAACCCCAGGGCCGAAACCGCCCTTTCAAGCCACCGCTGGGGTGGCGCGCGCAGGCAGATCGGGCGCGCGCGTCACCCCAGCCCCGTGAGATGAAAGTGAACATCTGTTTCACTTCGTCTGCTATGACGGGACAATGACCCAGCAACGCGCCGAGCCCCCGGTCGGGGGAACCCGGGCCTACCTCCAGTCGCTGCTCCCCTCACTCGTTCCGAGCGAGCGGCGGGTCGTGCAACTCTGCGTGACCGATCCGGAGGGCGTCGCGCAGATGTCCGTCTCGGAGCTCGCCCTGCGCACAGAGACGTCCCCCGCGACCGTGGTCCGCGCCTGCAAGCGGCTCGGCTTCGACGGCTTCCAGCACCTCCGCCAGTACCTCCTCCGCGATCTCGGCGCCGCCGAATGGGGCACCGCGAACGGCCACGGGGATCACAGCGGCGAGCCCGGCTCGACCGAATACGTGGTGAGCGGCATCTTCAGCCGGGCGGCGAACGAGATCCGCAGCGCTCTCGGAGCGCTCGACTATGCGGAGTTCGAGGCCGCCGCGAACGCGATCCGCTCGTGCCGCCGCCTTTTCGTCGTCGGCAATGGCGCGTCCCTTCCGCCCGCCCAGTCGATCGCGCTCCGCTTCCTCACGAGCGGGCGGGTCTGCGAGGCGCCCGCGGACATCATCTCCCAGCAGATCGCCGCGAAGCTCCTCACACCCGAGGACGTGTGCCTCGCGGTGAGCGACAGCGGCATGAACAGCTTCACGCTGCGATCGGCTCGGCTCGCGGCAGAACAGGGTGCCACCGTCATCGGGATCACGAGCTACGCCAAGTCGGCCCTCGCCGAGGTGTCGACGCATTCGCTCGTCGCCGGAGCCGAGTTCCATTCCTGGAACGATGAGACGGTCATCGGGAACATCGTGCAGATGCTCCTCCTTTCCGCCCTCCACGTCGTGTCGACGAGCAACTCCCCCGAGGCGGCCGCGGCGCACGCCGAGGTGTTCCGCGAGGTCCTCGCCATGGTCGAGGACGAGGACGCGCCGCCCACTCGGGAGTAGCGCCCGAAGTTCGCCGCGCCCCCACCAACGCTTATCGTGAGCGTCGCCCTCAGTTAACCAAGCGACCCCACCCTTCGAGGTAGAGAGTTTCCTAACGGCAAGAAGTTAGGAAACACAATTTCCTCGGAGGTGCCGATGGGCCGGCTCGTGCTCAACCAGGTCTCACGGTCGTTCAAAGACGTGAAGGCTGTGGACAACATTTCCCTCGTCGTCGACGACGGCGACTTTCTGGTCCTCCTCGGCCCGAGCGGCTGCGGCAAGACCACGCTCCTGCGCATGATCGCCGGCCTCCTCGACCCGACCTCGGGGACCCTCGAGCTCGACGGCCGCGACATCACCGACCAGCCATCGCGGCGCCGCGACCTCGCCATGGTGTTCCAGAGCTACGCGCTCTACCCGCACCTGAGCGTCGCCAAGAACCTCGCGTTCCCCCTCACCGTCCGGGGCGGGGCCCGCGCGGACGGCTCGGCCGGCAAGGCGACGAAGGCGGAGATCAGCCGTCGCGTGGCCGAGGTCGCGGACCTCGTGGACATCGGCTACCTGCTCGACCGCAAGCCCAAGGAGCTCTCGGGCGGCCAGCGCCAGCGCGTGGCCGTGGCCCGCGCCCTCGTGCGCGAGCCCAAGGCGTTCCTCATGGACGAGCCGCTCTCGAACCTCGACGCGAAGCTCCGCACCGCGACGCGCCAGGAGCTCGCCGCGCTGCACCGCCGGCTCGGCGCGACGTTCATCTACGTCACGCACGACCAGGTCGAGGCCATGACCATGGCCACCAAGATCGCGCTCCTCAACGGCGGCCGCCTCGAGCAGGTGGGCACGCCGGACGAGCTCTACGACAAGCCGGCCTCCGTCTTCGCGGCCGGGTTCATGGGCTCCCCCGCGACCAATCTCATCGACGCCCAGCTCTCTACCGCCAACGGCAAGATCACCGTCATGGCCCCGGACGTCGAGGCCGTGCTCTGGGAGGGCGGGACCCCCGAGCGCGAGATCGTGCTCGGCATCCGCCCCGAGCACCTCACGCTCAACGCGGCAGGCTCCGCGGCGGCGGCCCCGAGCTCGGGCGCGGCCCTGCGCGGAACCGTCGAGCTCGCCGAGAACCTCGGGCGCGAGCAGCTCGTGCACTGCCGCGTGAGCGGCCGTCGCATCACTGTGACGTGCCCGCGCGAGGAACGCTGGGAGGGGGGCGCCGCCGTCGTCCTCAGCGCCCGCGTCGAGCACCTCCACCTCTTCGACCGCGAAAGCGGTCGTCGCCTCGAGTGGCAGAGCGAGCCTTCCGCGAACGACGGCGCCGCCGCGCCGACCGCACGCCGGCGCGCCGAGGCGCTCCCCGCCTGAGACCCCACAACGTCCCGCCAGAGACCCCGCAACACCATCCCCCACCCAACCCCGTTCACCCACCCACCCTAAGGACCAAGCATGTTCGCACACCGTGCCCGTGCCCTTGCGCTCACCGCAGTCGCCGCGGTCGCAGCGCTCGGCCTCTCCGCCTGCGGCGCCGCGTCGACGGGCTCGACGGCCTCGGCCGTCATCCCCGAGCTCAAGGCAGACCAGAAGGTCGACATCACGTTCGAGAGCTACAACCTCGCCCAGGCCGGCGTCTGGAGCGACACCATCAACGGGCTCGTCGCCGACTTCGAGAAGGCCCACCCCAACATCACCGTGCACGCGCAGCCCCCGCAGGGCGGCGGCGCGGTCGGCTCGAACACGATCGGCAGCGTCCAGACCCAGCTCCTCGCGGGGCATGCCCCGGACGTGGCCCAGCTGACCTTCGACGGCCTCGACTTCGCCGCGACCCAGCTCGGCGCCCAGCCGATCAGCGACCTCGTGGGACAGGACGCCGTGGACCAGGCCCTCGGCGGCGCCCACCCGTTCCACCCGAACGCGAAGCACCTCGCCGACTGGAACGGCAAGACCTACGGCATCCCCTACGTCTTCTCGACCCCGGTTCTCTTCTACAACGCGACGGCCCTCGAAAAGGCCGGCCTCCCCGCGAACGTGGACCTCTCGACGTGGGACAAGGTCGAGGCCGCGGCGAAGGTCGTCTCAGCCAAGACCGGCAAGCCGTCCATCGACGTCGCCTGCACGAGCATCGGCGGCAACTGGTGCATGCAGGGGATCTTCAAGTCGAACGGCGCCTCGGTGCTCTCCGACGATCGCAAGACCATCCAGTTCGGCTCTGACGCCGCGGTGGACACCGTGACGAAGATGGCGGAGCTGACCAAGGACGGCGTGCTGCGCAACGCCGACTCGAACTCCCAGCTCGAGGGCCTCGCGAAGGGCGACTCGACCTTCCTCCTGCAGTCCTCCGCGGTGCAGGGCATGCTCATGCAGGCGGCCGCGAAGGGTGGCTGGCAGCTCAAGGCGGCTGGCATGCCCGGGTTCGGCTCCAGGCCGGCCGTGCCGACCAACTCGGGATCGGCCCTGTTCATCCTCTCGAGTGACCCCGCCAAGCAGCGCGCCGGCTGGGAGTTCATCAAGTTCATGACGAGCGACCACGCCTACGAGCAGATCTCGACGAAGATCGGTTACCTCCCGCTCCGCACGAGCCTGACGCAGCCCGGCGGCTCGCTCTACGACTGGGCCCAGAAGAACCCGCTCCTCGCGCCGAACCTCGCCCAGCTCGACCGACTGCAGCCGTGGGTCTCCTACCCGGGCAACAGCTACGTCCAGGTCGACGACATCCTCGGCAAGGCGATCGAGGCGGTCGTCTACTACGGCAAGGACCCGAAGTCGACGATGCAGGACGCGCAGAAGCGCGCCCAGGATCTCATCGCCCACTGATCCCAGGTTGCGCCGTCACCTCCGCAGGGTGCACACCCTGCGGACGTGACGGCGCAACGAAAGTCACCTCACCGATCAAGGACCCCCTCATGGCCACCGCGCCCCTCACCACCACGACGCCGCCCGCCGCAAACCCCGCGCTCCCGGTAGACGGCACGTACAACTTCCGCACCACGGGCGGCTACGCCGCCGGCGAGCGCACCGTCCGCGACGGCAAGCTGTTCCGTTCGGACGCGCTCCACCAGCTCACTGACGGCGGCCGGGCCAGCATGGCCGAGCTCGGCATCGCGACCGTGATCGACCTCCGCGACCCGAGCGAGCTCGCCTCGTCCCCGAGCGCCGTTGACGGCCTCGGGCTCACGGTCGAGCACCACCCGATCTTCTCGGCTGGGAAGGTCCCGAACGGCGAGGCCCTCACGAGCCTCGCGGCCGTGTACCGGACCATCGTCGAGAAGTATGCCGACCGCCTCGCCGGGGCCGTGCGCCTCATTGCCGACTCGGGCGAGCACGCGGTTCTGGTCCACTGCACCGCCGGGAAGGACCGCACGGGCCTCGTCGTCGCCACGGCGCTCCTGGCCGTCGGCGTGGACCGCGAGCAGGTCCTCGCGGACTACGCGACGAGCGGTCCGAACCTCAGCGGCCCGTGGGCCGAGGCCATGCTCGCGAACGTCGAACGATACGTCCCCGGCCCCGTCACGGAGTCCACGCGGGATCTCATCGTCGCGAGCCCGGCCCCCGTGCTCGCCGAGGCGCTCGACCTTATGGATGCCATGTACGGGAGCGCGGCCGGTCTTCTCGCCGCGCACGGCTTCGGCGACGAGGACCTCGCCCGGCTCCGCACCGTCCTCACCCACTGAAAATCGAAGGAGAACTTTCGTGAACGCGACCCAGTACCCCACCCCCGAGCACTTCATCCTCCACATCAGCGACACGCACTTCGTGGCTGACAACGAGCTCCTCCACGGCAAGGTCGACAGCGACGAGAACCTGCGCCAGCTGTTCAAGGACTTCGCGAAGGCCAAGGCCCGCCCCGAGGCGATCGTCTTCACGGGTGACCTCGCCGACACGGGCCGCGAGGACGCGTACACGCGCCTCAAGGCGCTCGTCGAGCCCGCCGCCGCGGAGATCGGCGCGAAGGTCATCTGGGTCATGGGCAACCACGACACCCGCACCCCGTTCCGCCGGATCCTCCTCGACTCCGACGCGGGCGAAGAGTCCGTGGACATGGTCCACGACGTCAACGGCCTCCGCGTCATCGCCCTCGACTCGACCGTTCCCGGCCACCACTACGGCGAAGTCTCGGACGAGCAGCTCGCGTGGCTCACGGACGTCCTCGCGACGCCGGCCCCGCACGGGACGCTCATCGCCCTCCACCACCCGCCGGTGCCGTCGACCCACGAGATGATCGCGATGTTCGAGCTCCGCGACCAGGCCCGCTTCGAGGAGGCGCTCCGCGGAACGGACGTGCGCGGCATCCTGGGCGGCCACTTCCACTTCTCGACGTTCAGCACGTTCGCGGATGTTCCCGTGTCGGTGGCCTCGGCCACGTGCTACACGCAGGACGTCAACGTCGAGCCGGGTTCGATGCGCGGCCAGAACGGCGCCCAGGCGTTCAACCTCGTGCACGTCTACGGCGACCGAGTGGTCAACACGGTCGTGCCGATCGGCGAGTTCGCCACGGTCTACGAGGTCACGGCGGAGCAGATGAAGGCGTTCACCCAGCTCAGCCTCGAAGAGGCCACAGCTCAGATGACTGCTTCCCACTGAGCGGAACAGGCTAGGAATCC
>NZ_JBKZWT010000011.1:0-39361 GCF_047759905.1 Sinomonas sp. G460-2
CCGACAACGCGGTCGAGCCGGCTCAACTCCCTAGCGGCGTTGGCAACGGCGAGACCACCGGTCCATCCGGCCCGTCGGCCGGTCCCGCCACACTAGCGGCCGCATTCTTCCTCGCTCCCCAGCTCGCGGCGTCCAGCCGCATGCTGCCTTCGAGCGAGCACGTCCCCTCTTCCCCCGCGTTCGATCCGGGCTCTACCCCCGACTGACAGGGGTCGAGTCTGCCCTTGAGGCGGACACGTCCGGCCCTTGCGCGCCCTCTGCGCGCCCCACTGCCCAGTCTGGAGATAACACCGTGAATACCCTTGCCCGCCGAGTGCTGCTCGGCGCTGTCATCGCCGGAGGCCTCATGGGCCTCGGCGAGGCAGCCGCCTCGGCAGCCACCCCACCCATCGCCACGGTCACGGCCCCAGTCGTGCCCGCAACCGCAACCGTCGCCGACCTCGCGGCAATCAACCCGAGCGGCACGAGCACCACCGCGCCGGCCACGACGGTTACCACCAGCGCGCCGCTCGCAACCGCGACCGCCCCCGTGGTCCCCGCAACCGCGAACGTCGCCGACCTCGCGGCAATCAATCCGACCGCCACGACGCCGGCCGCCATGGCACCCGTCGCAACCGTCACCGCACCCGCCGTTCCGGCGTCGGGCACCGTGACCACGGGTCTCCCGGGCGCGGGCACGGCTCCAACGGTCGTGCTCAACCCGGCGACGACGGACGCCGGCAGCACCGCGGGCGCAGCCGGTGGTGCCGGTGGACCCACAACCAACACCACGACGTCGGCATCGGCGGGCGGGGCCGGCAACGGCACGGCGTCCGCCGTCGACCCGAGCGCAGTCGGCACCGCTACCTCCGGTCTGGGCTTCCGGGTCTCCGGCGTCCAGGATGGCAATCGCGGCTTCAACATCCAGACGGCCGCGGAAAAGCAGGCAATGCAAAGCCTGCCGACCTGGGCGCTCATGGTCCTGGGCGGCCTCCTGATCGCGGGCCTCGCGTACGTCGCCACCGCGCGTCGCATCCGTCGGAGCTAGTCCGACCCAGGGAGGCGGGCGTGGCCACCGGGAGAGCTCAGCCGTCGCTGAGCCGCCCCGGTGGCTGCAGCCCGATCAACCACCCGGCGTCATGTGGTACTTCGCTGCCGTGTCCCGGAACACGCAGCACGGCCAGGCCCGCCCGCAGCTCGCGCATTGGCCCTCGATGAGACTCCCGATGGGCGTGTGCACGGTGGCGAACAGAGCATCGAGCTCCGCGTCAACATTCGGGATCCTCGTATTCAGGACCACCGAACCGGTCTCCTGGGCGCGGATCCTCTTCACGAGTTCCTCCCGAAATGCGGCATCAGCTTTCACGACGCAAGACCTCCCCATCCAGGAACTGCCGACGCCAACATTCTGGAACCGTGGTGGTGCCGGAGACACGAGTGGTCGGTACGTGATTGGATCCGAGGCCGGCACTTGCGCCAGTACCCCTGAGTACGCACCGCGGCCCCGTCACGCACCCCCTTGCACAACGCGTTAGTAGCCGCTAACGTAATTCGTGGGACAGCCTTCTGGGTGATCCCGACCGGGAACGGCACGACGTACGGTTTCCTCGGGATCATCCCGAAGGCGCTCCTCCAGGTCACCTTGGGAAGAGCCGTCCATGCCGAGCGTGCCCGGGTCAGCTCCCAGGCCTAACCCCAACAGAATCAACCACGCAAGGAGAATCCAGATGGCTAAGTACCTCGTTCTCTACCGTTCGGACGTCAGCGCGGCCGAGCAGATGATGGGCGCCACCCCCGAGGAGGCCCAGGCGGGCATGCAGGCCTGGATGGATTGGTTCGGCAAGGCCGGCGAGGCCGTCATCGATGGCGGCTCGCCCGTCTCCGGCGACGACCAGACGATCGGCGGCTACTCCGTCCTCCAGTCCGATTCCCGCGAGGCCCTCGACTCGCTCCTCGAAGACCACCCGCACCGCAAGGTCGGCACGATCGAGGTCCTCGAGTTCCTGGCCGCGCCGGGAATGTGACCCACGAGCACCAACAACGGCGGCGTCCCTGACATCAGGGGCGCCGCCAGCGCTGTTTCACACTTGTAGAACAGCGTCTAGTATTAGTGTCATGACGGCATCGATCGGTTTCCGTCCCACGGCGGACGACGAGCGCATTCTTCACGAGGCTGCACGGCCCGGCGAGACCACATCCGACACCCTCCGCCGTGCTCTGCGGTTGCTTGACCATGAGCGATGGCTCGAGCAGTTCCGCTCGGATGCCGAGGCGCTCAAGGACGAAGACCTCAACGCGGAGCCGGACGCCTGGTGATCCGCGGGGCCGTCTACCGGATCGACCTCGGCCGCCCGCGAGGGCACGAGCAAGGCGGCAAGCGGCTGGGCCTGGTCATCTCTCCGTCGGAATCGCCTCTCTCGGTAGTCACGGTGATCCCAACCTCGACGTCAGCCGGCCCTTCCATCCACCGTCCCGAAGTTGAGATCGCAGGACGGCTGACCCGAATCCTCGTCGATCAAGTCCGCTCGATCGACGTGGACTACCTCGTCGGGGACCCAGTCGGCTACTTGACCCGAAATGAATTCGCCGCCGTGGAACTCGCCCTCGCCCAATATCTCGGTCTCCAAGACACGGCCCCGCCAGGGAACCGCTGAGTCCTCACCGCCGCGCCAGCGCGGTCTCCGACTCGACCCGGGTCAGCTTCTCCGGGTTGCGCACGTAGTAGACCCCGGTGACCTTCGCCTGCTCGATGCGGACCGTGAGGACGCCGTCGAGCTCGCCATTGAGGCGGAACACGAGCGCCGGACTGCCGTTGATCATCGTCGGCTGCGTGGCGACGGTCGCCTTGGCCTTGGCGAGCCCGCCCATGAGCATGCGCACGAGCTTCTCAGCCCCGACGATGGGCCGCCGGGCCGCCTGACGGAGCCCGCCGCCGTCGCCCATGTAGACGACATCGGGGGCGAGAACGTCGAGGAGGCTTCGAAGATCTCCGGTCTCGAAGGCTCGCTGCATCGACTCGAGGGCCGCCCTCGTCTCTCGGGCCGAGACCGCTTGGCGCGGCCGGCGCGCCTCAACGTGCGCGCGGGCGCGGTGGGCGATCTGCCGGACGGCCGCCGGGCTCTTGTCGACGGCTGCGGCAATATCGTCGTAGCCCGTGCCGAATACCTCGCGCAGCACGAACACGGCCCGCTCAGTCGGTGACAGGGTCTCGAGGACCACCATGAGCGCAGTCGACAGGCTCTCCGCGAATTCGACGTCCTCGGCCACGTCCTGGGACGTGAGCATCGGCTCCGGAAGCCATGGGCCCACGTAGGACTCCTTACGGCGCGCCAACGTGCGCAGGCGATTGAGCGCCTGACGCGTCGTGATCCGGACCAGATACGCGCGTTCGTCGCTCACGTGGCCAAGATCTACGCCGACCCACCGAAGCCACGTCTCTTGGAGGACGTCCTCGGCGTCGGCCGCCGAGCCGAGCATTTCGTAGGCGACGGTGAAGAGCAGGTTCCGGTGCGCGACGAATGCCTCGGTCGCGGCCTCCATGGCCGAGCCGCTCGCGGGCGTGCTCCCCTCAACCGTTGGCATCGCCGCCAACCTAACCCGCCCGCTCCGCGACCGCCAGTCCCGCTGCCCGCTGGGCCGCGACACGCTCGCCGCGCTTGGAGTCCTTGACGATCCACGAGTGCGAGCCGGGCTTGCGCGCCTCCTTGGCGAGCTGGTCAATCGGACTCGCGCACGCAGCCTCCTTGAGGACCGCACCGAGCCTGCCCGGAACGTGAAGCCTCATCGCCGTATCGTCGAAACGTGCCAGCTGGAAGACGCCGGCCCGGCGCCCGAGGCTCACGCACATCGCCGCGATCCCCCGGGTGAACTCGGCTGGCTGCTCACCGGAGATGCGGCTCAGGATCGTGTCCGCCGCGTGGGAACCGAGCGGCAGCGCGGCCTGGCAGCTCATCCGCAACGGAAGGCCCGACGGCGCCGCGGCGTCGCCAGTGGCGACGATCCGCGCGTCGTCGACGCTCGTGAGGGTCTCGTCGACGAGGAGTCGTCCGGCGGCGTCCGTCCTCAGCCCACTGCGGGCGGCGAGGCCGGAGGCTGCGAAGCCCGCAGCCCAGATCGTCACCGCGCTCTCGAGCTCGCGCCCATCGGCCAGGCGGACGGACTCAGCGGTCACCTCGGCGACCTTCGCCCCCGGGCCGTCGAGGACCCTGACACCCAACCTCGCCAGACCGGATGCCACCGACCGCCGACCGCTCGGATGCAGATACGGGCCCAGCTGCTCGCCGCATACAAGCGTGACGGCACGGCCACCTTCGGCGAGCTCGGCCGCCATTTCGATGCCGAGCGGTCCCCCGCCCACCACCGTGATCGGCGCCGGCGCAGGCGAACGGTCGACGACGGCGCGCAGCTTGCGCGCGTCCTCAAGACTTGCGGTCGGGTGGGCGTACTCGGCCGCGCCCGGAACGTGGGCGGGGGCGCTGTCGCTCCCGACGGCGTACACGAGGTGGTCGTAGGCCATGGTCGCGCCCGATGCGAGCTCCACGGCGCGCGCGGCCGCGTCGATCCTCGTCACCGCATCGACCACTAACCGGACGCGCTCGGAGAGGACGTCTCGGAACGCGCGGACGGCGGTGTGCGTGTGCCCCACGAGCTGGTGGAGGCGGACCCGCTCCACGAAATCGGGGCGCGGATTGACCAGGGTCACGGTCACGTCGGCGCTCTGCGTCAGGCGGTTTGCCGCCATCACTCCGGAATATCCGCCGCCGATCACGACGACGTTGATGTTCTCCTGCACGGTGCCTCCTCCGGTCCGGGTCCCGCGTTGTGGGGATTCCGGACACAAGACACCACGCGATCACGAGTTGTGACAGGAGGCCCCACCCGCCGGATGGCGAGGGGGCCTCCTCCGCCGGCGATCCCCCGGGCTGGACCGGAGCCCGCCCGCGGCGGCGAGGGCCGCCGTCGTCCGTCTCAGGCGAAGAACCTCGCCAACTCGGCCGCCACGACCTCGGGCTTCCCGCCCGAGTTCGCGGGGCTCAGGTCCGCGGCGCTGCCGTGGTCGAGCCCGGCGAATTCGGCGACGGTCGCGTGAGGGAGCGTGGCGGCCAGCGCGTCGATCGCGGGGTGCAGGAACTTCAAGCCTTTGCCCGCGCGGATCAGCAGCACACGCGACTCTACGGTCGAGAAGCGTTCGACCCTGCCCTCCATCTCGGCCAGAAGCACGCCCTCGTAGTGGAGCGTGGAGGCGAGCTGGCGCATCGTCACGGCGCCTGGCGCCGAGTCGCGCTCCTCCGCCCGCATGAACTTCTCGGTCATGGCCTCGAGGAGGAAGCGCGGCATGATCTTGAAGGCAAACGGCGCGAGGTCGAGGCCGAACATGCTCGTGATGAGAGCCGAGGCCACCTTGCCGCGAGCCATCTCGTCATCGAAACGGGCCAGCCAGGCCGTGTGCTTGTCGCCGTCGGTCAGGATCGCCGGCTCATAGGCGACCACTTTGTCGATGGCGCCGGGCAGAGCGCGCGCGGCCTCGAGCACCGCGATGCCGCTCGCACTCACGCCGAACACGTTGCGGGCACCAGTGTGCTCAAGCACGGCCGCGAGGTCGGCGACCTCGGTGCGGACGCCGTAGTCGTGCGGATACGGGCCGCTCATCCCGCGGCCACGGCGATCCGGCAGATAGACCGTGAATTGCCCAGCCAACGCCTGGGCCAGGCTCATGTGGCTGCCCGCGTGCTGGTTCGATCCGTGCAGCAGAACGACGCCGGGACCCGAGCCGAGCCGGCGGTAGCCGATGCGCGTGCCGTCCTTGGACGTCACTGATCCTTGTGTGAACACCGAGTCCTCCTAAGTGAAGCCTTGCCTGATGACTCGATAGTTACACAGAAACTAGTCCTATGTCTACTAGTCATTCTGCGGGTAGCATGGAGCCGTGACCACAGCAGTTCGGAGTTCCCCCCTCGCCTTGACCGTCCTGGCGCTTCTGCAGTACCAGCCGCTGCACCCGTACGGCGTCCAGCGGCTCATCAGGGAGTGGGGCAAGGACCAAGTGGTCAACGTCGGCCAGAGGGCGGGCCTCTACCGGACCATGGAGCGCCTCCTCGCCGCCGGGCTCATCGCCGTTCGCGAGACCGGACGGGATGCCCTCTACCCCGAGCGCACCGTCTACGAGGTCACGGACGCCGGGCGTGAGACGGCCCACGAGTGGCTCGACGACATGCTGGCCGGGCCGAAGAACGAATTCCCCGAGTTCCCGGCGGCCCTCTCGCTCCTGACCATGCTGACCCCGGACGTCATCGCGAAGGCCCTGCGGCGGCGCGCGGGATCGCTCGAGGTGGCCGTTGCCGCTCACGAAGAGGTCCTCGACCGCGAGCGCCAGAGCGGCTCGCCGAGCATCCTCACGCTCGAATCGGACTACCTCCGCACCGTCGCTGCCGCGGAGCTGGACTGGGTGCGGCGAATCGTGGCCGACCTCGAGGAGGGACGGCTGGCCTGGACCGCCGAGGAACTGTACGCCAAGGCGGCCGAGGCCGGCACTGAGGATGCCGGTACCCACGGCGCGCCGGAAGATTCCAGAAGATAGTCCGCCACGCGGTGTCCGATTGAGGCACAGACGTTCGTTGCAAGGGTGAGCGGCCGCCGGCACCGGCGTCCCCCCGACCAAAGGAGATGGTCCAGATGCAGTATCTGGTTTCCGTGATCAACACCAGCGCCGACCTCGCCACGGATGAGGAGCAGGCGGCGATCGATGTGTTCAACGACCGGCTCATTGCCGAGGGCAACTGGGTCTTTGCCGGCGGCCTTGGCGGCCCCGATTCGGCGACGGTCATCGACAACCGGGACGAGCAGCCTGTGTTGACGGACGGGCCCTTCGTCGAGACGAAGGAGTACATCGTGGGCTTCTGGATCCTCAAGGCGCCCGACCTCGACGTGGCGCTCAAGCTGGCCGCCGAGGGATCCAAGGCCTGCAATCGGAGGGTCGAGGTGCGTCCGTTCCTGTGAGCGCGATCGACGCCCGGGACGCGATCACCCGAGCCCACCGCGAGGAGTGGGCGCGGGTGGTCGCCTCCCTGACCCGGCGTTTCGGTGACCTCGACATCGCCGAGGAGGCGGCGGCCGAGGCGTTCGCCGCCGCCGTGGAGCGGTGGGCGGACGACGGCGTACCCCCTCACCCGGGTGGCTGGCTCACCACCACGGCGAACCGGAAGGCCATCGATCGGATCCGGCGCGAGGCCAAGCGCACCGACAAGCACAAGGAGGCTCAGGCGTTGTACGACGACGACCCGCCCGAGCCGATCGGCGCCATCGAGGACGAGAGACTCCGGCTGATCTTCACATGCTGCCACCCCGCCCTGGCGATGGAGGCCCGGATGGCACTCACGCTGCGCCTGGTCGGCGGGCTGACGATGCCCGAGATCGCGCGGGCGTTCCTCGTCCAGGAGGACGCCATGGGGCGGCGCATCACCCGGGCGAAGGCCAAGATCAAGGCGGCCCGCATCCCGTACCGGGTACCGTCGGCGGAGGATCTGCCGGCCCGGGTTTCCGGCGTGCTCGCCGTCCTCTTCCTGGTCTTCAACGAGGGCTATCTCGCTACGGGTCCAGACACCGACCCCGTGCGCCCGAACCTCACCGCCGAGGCGATCCGACTCACCCGCCTGATCCGCACCCTCCTGCCCGACAACGGGGAGGTGACCGGGCTCCTCGCGCTCATGCTCCTCATCGAGGCGCGCCGCGCCGCCCGGTTCTCCGTGAACGGCGAACCGGTCCCGCTCGACCGGCAAGATCGGACGGCCTGGGACGCGGCGCTCATCGCCGAAGGGCATCGGCTGGTCCGCGAGCGGCTCGCCGCCGGCGAGGCCCCGGGTCGTTACCAGGTCCTCGCGGCGATCAACGCGGTGCACACCTCCGCGGACGACGCGCGGGACACCGACTGGTCACAGATCGTCGCCCTCTACGACCAGCTCGTCCGCCTCGACCCCTCGCCGATCGTCGCGCTCAACCGCGCCGTGGCGATCGCCGGGCTCGACGGCGCTGAGGTGGCCTTGGCCGCCGTCGTCCGTCTTGAAGGCAAGCTCGCGGGGTACCGCGCCTACCACGCGACTCGCGCCGATCTGCTGCGCCGGCTGGGACGCAACCTGGAGGCGCGCACCGCGTACACCGCGGCCATCGAGCTCGGGGGCAACAGCGCCGAGACCGCCTTCCTGACTCGACGCCGCGACGAGCTCGGGTAGCACCCGGGGATCAGCCGGCGGTCTCGGTCATCCCAGCTTTGCGCGCTCTTCGAGCAGGATCTTCTCCGGAAGCGGGAAGTACACGCCCTGGTCGAGGATGGCGCGCTGACCTTCGCGGCTGAGCACATACCGGAGGTATTCGCGTGCGCCTTCTGCCTGTGGTCCCTGTGCGCCTGCGTCGATGACAAGGTAGACATTGCGCGCCAACGGGTACTTGCGCGTCGCGAACGATTCCGCGTCCGGGGCGTAGAAGGCATCACCGCCGCGCGAGGCAAGCGGAACTGCCCTCACGTGCTCGACTCCGTTCGCGTGGTAGAGGCCTGCGAGGGCGATTCCGAAGGGATCTACCGACAGCGCTCGCATCATGTCCTTCGTGGTCGGTGCCCCCGGAGCCTGCTGCTTCGATCCCGCCTCTACATATTCCCGATAGTTCGGGTTCCATTTTCGCCCGCCGCCGAAGACCTCCCGTTCGAAGAACGTCGTCATCCCCGTCTGGGCGAAGCCATACGTCTGGATCGGGGCATCGGCCCAGCGGTCCCCCAGGCCGAGCTGGCCCCAGACACGGATATCCCGGTCGGAACCGCGAGCCACCTCCGGATTCCATTGGATTCCTTTGAATCCGCCTGTCCTCTCGGCACCGAAGATGCCGTCCAGCTGCTCCACTGTCAGTCCCGCGATCGGATTGCTCTCGTGCACGAAGGCGGCCAGACCGTAGCTGCCTCCTGCGACATCGAGAGCACCGGTCGCGACGGCTATCTCGGCGGGCATGCGCTTGAGCTTCTCTCCGAACGACAGGAATTCGGTGAGCACCGACTCCCGTCCGCTCGCGCCGAGCTCCGCGACCCCGGTCATCACACCGATGATGCCCGAGGCCTTGCAGAGGTCGTCCTCGAACTCGGCATCTGGATGGAAGCGACGGAATCCGTCTTCCCAGCGGGGGACCATGTCGGCGAGCGAAACACCGAAATGGCGCAGCACGCCTGAGAATCGGGCGCGGGGGACGTAGGGCGGCAGGGTATCGACCGACCGCACAACTTCTTCGCTGTATTCCACGATTGCTATCAGCCGCCAATCACTTTTCTGATTCGAGTTCTGGGGTGGGACGGGCGATGTTCCTAGAGCGGGATCATCCGTTCTGGTCGCGCAGCACGGTGACGGTGCTGTCGGCGTTGAGGACGAAGAGGCTCCCAGCGGAGGTGTGGATGAGTCCGCTGATGGCCCCCGGCGCGGGGTCGTGGCGAAGCTCGGTGAGCCCGATGGGCGCGTCGGACGCGAAGTCGTAGACCAGCAGCTGACGGCAGGACGAGCCGACGATGAAGAGCCTCTTCTGAGGGTTGACAACCCAGTTCGCCGGCTCGTCGACCACGTCGACAGTGCGCGCCACGACGTGGTCTGTCCCGGAGACCGCAGCCACGGTGCCGGCACCGGAAGATGCATCGCCTGCTCCGAGAACCCACATTTCGTCCCGGCCGTTGATGGCCTTGATCGGCAGCATCCGGAACGGCCGATGGTTCACAGGAACGGTCGCGAGGACCTCATCGTCGGCGATGCGGATGACAGTGACCGTGTCGTCGGCCTCGTTGGAGATGTAGACGTTTCCGTGCTCGCGGAAGATCGCATTCCGGTTGGGACGGCGTCCCACAGGAATCCTGCGGATGACCTGGTTGGTGGCGTCGTCGAACACCGTGACGTCGTCGGATTCCGTGCTGACGACATACGTCTTGCCGACGGGCTGCGTGATCGGCTTGTAGCTCGCTCCCCACGGCTGGCCCCACTTCGGAAGCCCGCCGACCGGGATCGTCGCAACGACCCGCGCAGAGGACACCTCGACGGCCGTCACGGAGCCGCCTCCCTCGTTGAGGGTGTAGACGATCCCGCGGTCAAAGGCGGGCATGGTTCCGGTCGGGGCACTCCCGGCGGGCAGCTCAACTCTCTCGAGTACCTCACGGGTCTTTGGCCTGACGATCGCCGCCTGGTCCGCGGAGCGAAGCGCAACGAGCCCGATGTTGCACCCGGCGTCGAAGGAGAAGTGCGCCGCACCGCCGCCGATGTGCCAGCGGTCGACGACATGGCCGTCCGCATGGTCCAGCACCGTGATGGTGTCGCCTCCGGTGTCGGAGACCCAGACGTGCCCGGACTCCTTCACGTAGCCGATGTGGAGGTGCGGGCCGGCGCCCACGTCCACGGTGGCGATCTCCGTATAACGGACGGATGTGCCGACCGCCGGGCTCATCTCCGGGCCCCCGCGACCGTCAGCGCCAGGGCGCCGAAGGTGGGCTGGTTCTCTCCGGCGCCCATCAGCCGCGCGCCGCTCTGTTCTGCGATCTCCACTGGACACGTGCTCGTCATAGTGCTGCGTTCCTCTCTAGGTTTGATTCATACAGTCGTTGGTCTTGACGCGCTCGGACGGGCCTCATTTCGGCGCGACTTTGAGCAGCACGAGCTCGGCGTTGACGCTGCCGGGCACCGGAGCGGCGTAGGGGTCCGATTCCGACGGCCAGCCTGTCGCCCGGATGGTCCGATACATTCCGGCCCCACCCGAGAACACGAGCGGCAGGCCGGGCAGGTCGTCGACCATGAGCTTCTCGATCGCTCCCACGGCGTTCAGTTCCTCCTTGCTGCCCGGAGCGGAGGATGCGTAGGCGCTGAGCAACGCTGGCGCCTTCGCGTTCGGGTACCGCTCGTAGTTGAGCTGGGTTCCGGATCCGGCGGCGGCGCCGACCGGTTGCTGGTTGATGATCCGGTTGTAGAAGTCGTACACCGAGGGCGTCCCCCCGTTGGTGCGCATGGTCAACTCGTAGTTGCCGATTTCGACGTCCTTGACGTACGCCTGCTGCTGCTCCGACTTCACCGTGACCTTGATCCCGGCCGCCGCCAGCTCCGGTACGATCACACGGGTCATGCCGAAGAGGTCGGCCTGGGGATACGTCGTGGGCACCGTCAGCGTGAAGTCCAGCCGTTGGCCGCCCGGGGAAACGAAAACGTTGTCCGATCCGAGCTTGTATCCCGCCTCGGTGAGGATCCGCTTCGCCTCGTCCGGGTCCGCTTTGCCGTACTTCAGCCCTGAGTACGACGACGCGATCAGATCGCCTCGCGTCTTCACGTCCAATCCTGTGGGCGAGACAACCGGGGCGTTAAGTCCCGCGGTGCCGACCTTCGAGATCTGTTCGCGGTCCAGCGCAACGTCCATCGCCCTGCGCACCGGGAGCTGGTCGAGCGGGGCGTGGGCGAAGTTCGGCAGGAGCAGGGCGACCGACGGGTTGATCGTGGTGTTCCAGTAGTCGATCGCGTTCGGGGCGAGCTTCTTGACCGTCGCACCGTCGGTCCCGGTTGTTCCGATCCAGTCCACGCCGCCGGACTGAAGGTTGGCGATCATGCTGCTGGAGGAGTCGGAGGCGAGGTACTGCACGGTGGCGAACTTCCCGCCTGCCTGCCAGTAGTTCGGGTTCTTCTTCAGGGTGATGGCCTGAGGCGTGAACGAGTCGAGCATGTAGGGGCCGGTGCCGACCGGTTTGGTGTTGGTGTACTTCACCGGATCCTGGACGTCCTTCCAGATGTGCTCAGGCACGGTCTCGGTGCGCCACCACATGACCTGGTAGGCCGGCTTGCTGAAGTGGATGACGGCGGTCGTGTCGTCCGTCGCCTCGGCTCCAGTCAATGGGAGGGCCACGGAGTTGAATGCCGGGTTCGCCTTCATGAGATTGAAGGTGAATGCCACGTCCTTCGCCGTGAACGCCTCGCCATCGGACCACTTCACCCGGTCCTTGGTCTTGAGGGTGAGGCTCATGCCGTCCGGACCCCAGGTGTACGACGTCACGAGCCACGGCCGTGTCTTGCCGCTACCGAAGTCCTCCTGCAGGAGGGGCTCGAAGATCGCGTAGGCCGCGAATCCGGTGGCGCTGGACGAGCTCGCGATGAGCACGTTGAAGTTGTCAGTGAATGGCCCGGATGCGCCTGCGGTTACGCGGAGGGTTCCGCTTGCAGTGCCGGTGGGGCTCGTGGGGGTGCCAGAGCATGCCGCCATGGCGAGCATGCAGCCGACCGCGGCAACGGCGATACCGGCCTTGGCCCGGAGCGATCGCCTCGGTGTCGTCAGGAACTTCATTGTCCTTCTTTCGTGGGTGCGACAACCGGCGGACCCTCGAGCGAGGGCTAGAACTTCGTCCCTCTAACCGCGCAGAGCCGTAACAGTCCTGCGGTCGTGGCGGATGAACGGGCTTCCTGCAGATAACGAACGCGACAGCGTCACAAAACAAGACCTTAGCTCGCATCCAAACGACATGGCAATAGATAATTAACAGCGGTTACACTGTGGAACAGGCGAGGCGGCCTTCACGAGATGTCAGCGATCGCGGCCGGCCCGTCCCGCACAACGTAGGGAGCCCCTCAGGCCACCCCTTCCGCAGGAAAGGAAGACTATGTCGACATTGCAGACGAGTTCCGCGGCATCCTGGCAGGCCCTGCCCGAGTACGAGCCGCGCGGCAAGTTGAGCGGCATGCTCGTGGCCTGGGGCGACCCCGCCCTCCAGAGGCTCTGGGACGGATGGGTCGACCGCTTCAGGGAGTTCCATCCCGGGCTCGAGTCCGACTCCTTCCTTCGAGGGACTTCGACGGCCGTGGGGGGCCTCTACACGGGAGTTGCGAACATCGGTCTCTTCGGCCGGGAGATACGCAAGCTTGAGCGAACCTCATGGAAGCGCATCTTCGATCACCAGCCAGAGGGATTTGTGATCGCGACGGGCGCGTTCGACACGTTCGCGAAGACCGTCGCGGTCGCGGTCCTCGTCAACGCGGACAATCCGATCACGGAGCTGAGCTTCGCCCAACTGGACGCGATCTACTCAGCCGAGCGCCGGCTCGGCCATCCCGAGCCCATCACGCACTGGGGCCAGCTCGGCCTCACCGGCGAGTGGGCCAACACGCCGATCCACGCCTACGGCCTGGACCGCGACACGGGGACAGCGCAGCACCTGTGGCTGCGGGTGCTGCAGGAGGGGCCGTGGTCCGACCGCGCGGTGCTACCCGAAGGCGCTCCGACAAGGATGTACGCGGGCTCCGGAGGGCACGCCGCCGAGGCGCTTGTCACCACGCTGGAGAAGGACCGCTACGGCATCGGCCTGGCGGGCTTCCGGAATGTGACGGTTGACCTGAAGGCCGTTCCGATTTCCGAGGGCTCTGGCACGGCCGTAGCCGGAACAAAGGAGACTACAGCGAACCGCGCGTATCCGCTCAGCAGGTCGGTCTACGCGTTTGTCCGCGAAGCGCCCCACACGCAGTGGGACCCGAAAGTCAAAGAGTTCATGCGATTCGTGCTCGGCCGCGAGGGGCAATCCGTGGTCGCCACCGAGGGGGACTACCTGCCCCTGCCCGAATCCGTCGCCGGCCCTGAGCTCGAACGGCTGCTAGGCGTCTCGTCCCCGACTGAGTAGATGCCATCGCACGGTCCAGGGCCAGGTCACCGATCGGCCCCGGGCCGTGCCCTCATGCGGAGTGCCCGTCGGCCCGACGCATGAGCTGGCCCGCGGACGTGGGCGGTCGGTAGCCGATGGCCAGGTGCGGTGTGTCCACGGCCTCGCCTCCGAGCTGGCCAGAGGCCGCGACCGCGTCGAGTATGCCGCTTGTGAGCACCGTTCGCTCGATGGGGAACGGCGACTGCCGCGTAAACATGAATCGATCGACGAAATGCGCCAGATGGTCGAAGTTCCAGGTCGGGGGCTTCTTCTGTCCTCGAGCCGCGACGGGCGCCCCGACCATGGGGACGTCCGCCAGCTTGGACCCGGTGGGCGTCCAGGTGACCAAGGGCTCGGCCGTCTCGGCGACCTTGACCGCGACTGCGCGGCGAAGCATGAAACCGGTCAGGAGGAGCACGCTCACTCGCGTGCCGTCGTTGTAGTCCACGACGACGGCCTCTTCGTGTCCCTGCGGGGAGGTCGCCAGCCCGTCGGCGCCGGGGGACGGATACCGCATGTAGTACTCCCTGGCCCCGCCGGCATAGTGGGGCACGGCTTCGATCGCCGCGTCGGCGAGCTCACGGGACCACAGCCCGCCGTTGGTGAAGGCTTCCCAGAACCGCTCCCCCGAGACGAACCGCACCGACGCCACCCCGGTCTCGAATCCGGCCCTTCGTTCGATCATCGACTGGACCATTTCGAGAGGGTGGAAGATCGGGGGTTCTCCCGAACCGGTCGCCACGGCCACGACCTCCTTCACCCGTGAACCCACCGGGACCTCGACGGGAGGGCAGCGCACGGTTACAGGAACCGAGGAGCCGGCCATGAGCGGGATCGACAGCCGGCGCGCCGTATCGTAGACCTCGCTGATCTCCTCCCACGTGTTCCCCAGATGCTTGTCGAGGAACACCGGAACCGGCCGCCCGAACCGCTCGCACTCCCCCGCGACCTCCATGAACATCTCGTGACGCCGGTCCTTCGGCCTGCCGCGCTCATCGAACTCCTCGGGCCGTCCCGAACGCGGGTTCCGTTCAGCGATCAGGACGACACCGTCGACATCCATCCCCGCTCCGCCCACTGACAGCGCCTCTCCCAGCCTCCGGCTCGGCCGCACGCCCCAGTCCAGTGCGCGACGCTCTCCGAGATCGGTGGGGCCGGGGTCCATCACGTGCAGCGCCGCCAGCTCGCAGAGAGGCTCTGTCGGCGTCCACAGCACCTCATAGCCGTCGTGAAGGCGCCCCACGAGCATGTCGGCGTGAGATCCAGACCAGAACTCGTTGACCACCGCCGCAAATCTCGGCCGCACGCCCTGCATGTGCTGTCCCCTTCTCACGATGAACCGGCTCACATCGAACGAAGTGCCAATTCGTTTCTTAGAAGATGTAGCTGCTGTTAGGAGCCTAACATGTGGCTCGTTATACGCTCTGGTGAGATGCGGGCCTGCGCCTCCGCCGCAGAATCGGCAGAAGCACCAGCCCCAGGACGACCGTCGGGATTCCTCCCGCCAGCAGCCCCCAGCGACTGCCGAGCTCTTGGGCAATCCAACCCACCAGCGGTGCACCGATGACCGCGCTCCCGCCCCAGCACATCGCCCACAGAGCCATGACCCTGCCCCGCATGTCGCGCCGCGAGGTCAACTGCAGCGTGGCTTTTGCGCCGGAATTGAAGGCGATGCTGGCGAATCCCACAAGCGCCAGGGCCACGAGCGCCAGCACAAGCGTGGGAGCCAGAGCCGCGAAGATCATAGTGGCACCCCAGGCGACAGTGGTCAGCGACAGCACGACGAGGCTGGACGCTGCCCGCCTCCCGGCCGCTACCACCCCACCGACGATGGATCCGACGGACATGGCCGTGACCAGGGCACTGTACGTGGCCGCGTCGCCGCCAAACGCGCCAATGGCCAGCAGGGGAAGCGTTGTCGGGAACTCCCAGGCAACGGTGCCTGTCACAACGATCATCAGGAGCGTGATCGCGAGATCCCGCGTCGTGAGGGCATAGCGCAGCCCCTCGCGCACCTGGCCGGCGGCTCGAGGCACCCGTTCCGAAGGGAACATCTCCGATGGGCGCATCATCACGAGGCTCAGGATCACCGAGCCGAACGATGCGGCGTTGCAGAAGAAGCATGCAGGAATACCGATGACCGCGACCAGCGCACCCGCGGCGCCCGAGCCGAGCACGCGGGCCAGGTTGATCAGCACGGAACTCAGGACGATGGCGTTGGAGAGGTCCGAGTCGTCGACCAGTTCGGAGATGAGGCTTTGCCGTGCGGGGTTGTCGAACACCGTCAGGCATCCGAGGATGAAGCTCAGCCCGAGCAGGAGCGGGTACGTCATCAGCCCCGTCAGGGCTAGGACACCGAAAAGGGCCGAACAGGCCGCGCACGCGGACTGGGTGAAAAGCAACATTCGCCGCTTGTCGTGCCTGTCGGCTATCACCCCGCTGATCGGCCCCGCCACAAGATACGGGAGGAGGCGGACACCCACAGCCAGCCCGAGGGCGCTGCCGCTTCCCGTCAGATCAAGGGTGAGGAACGCTATCGCCAGAGTCTGCATGAAGTTGCCGGCGACAGAAACGGACTGGCCCACGGCGTACAGCCGGAAGTTGCGGACGCGCAACGAGCTGCCGGTGGCCGCGATACTGCCGCGCACGGATCCCCGGGTGAACGTCATGAGGCAGGAAATCTCGAGATGCGTTCGAGCAGATCGCCAGCCGCCAGCAGTTCGCGCTGTTCGCGGTCATCGAGGGTCGCCGCGATCGCTTGCTGCAGGCGGCTCGACTTGGTCGCCCAGCGATCGGCCATTGCGGCCCTGCCCTTCTCGGTGACCAGGATGTTGACCCGACGGCCATCGGTCGCGTTGCGCCCGCGCGTGACGTACCCGCCTGCGTCTAACTCGCGCAGCGCCGACGCGATATTGGAGCTAGTCATGCCCAGCTCCTGTGCCAGCTCGCCCGGTCGGGGCGTTCGGCTCCCGGCGCGGACGGTCGCGGCAAGCACCGAGATCGCGCTCCGGGACAGTCCACCGATGGGCGGATGGGCTGACCGGTTCCACCGGACGAACCGCTTGAGTTGCTCCTCCAGCCGCAGTGCCTCAGCAGCGTCCATATAGCTATACTACATAGCTATCCAACATAGCAATCCTTCTCGGACCGCCAGGGCGTTCATCTAGCGGTCACCTATTCGTTGACCTCACAGCTGGGCGATTGATAGTCTCGAATCTAACAGCTGATACATACATGAGGGCTGGCGAAGATTAACCGGGGCCGCTGCCGGGGTAGAGGCCAAGCCACGACGGAGTGCGCGATGAGACTGATGAAGCTGTTCAAGAATGTGTTCCTTGCGATGTGCGCAGCCTTCTTGCTGGCACTGACCGCGTGCACCGGGGGCGCCTCGACACAGGGCGGAGGCACCCATACCCTGAGGATGGCGGCCGGCGCCACGGGGCCGTTCACGTCCCAGTTCAACCCGTTCCTGCAGGCGTCGGCGAGCTCGAGCGGCTATTCGAGCCTTGTGATCTACGAGCCGCTCATGCTCGTGGACTACGTCAAGGACACGACCAAGCCCTGGCTGGCGCAGAAGGCGACTTGGAACAAGGACGGAACCCAGCTGACCATCGACCTCCGCCAAGGCGTGAAGTGGTCTGACGGCAGCGCTTTCACGGCCGACGACGTCGCGTTCACCTTCGAGCTCATGACGAAGTTCAAGGCGCTGAACTTCAACGGACTGCCGATCAAGTCTGCGACGACGGCCAGCCCCACCCAGGCCGTTGTGACCTTCACCGAGCCGGCGTTCCAGACGCTGTGGTACACGACCGAGCCCGTCCAGAAGAAGCAGTGGTCCACCGTGTCCGATCCGGTGACCTATGCGAATCCCCAGCCGGTAGGTACGGGCCCGTTCACGCTCAAGAGCTTCACTCCGCAGGTCATCACGCTGCAGAAGAACCCGAGCTACTGGGACTCGGGAAAACCAGCGGTGGACAGCGTGCAGTACCTCTCGTATGACTCTGAGAGCAGCATGGTCGCCGCGATGCAGGGCGGCCAGGTCGACTGGATCGTCTCCTCAAACACGGACCCCAAGCAGGTCACTCAGCACTCGCCCTCGACCCTGGCATCATGGGCCTCGACATTCGGCGTCTCGATCTACCTGCTGCCCAATGCCACGACGGCCCCGACCAACGACACCGCAGTCCGGAAGGCCATCAGCCAGGCGATCGATCGGCCGAACCTCGCCAAGCTCGCGTTCGGACCCGGCGCGCAGCCGGTCCAGTCCCCCACAGGTCTCGACGGCGCAGGGGCCTCGGAGATGATCTCTGACCAGTTCAAGGCCCTCTCCCTCGGCGGCGGCGACTCCTCGGCGGCGAAGCAGACCCTCCAGGCCGCGGGGTACACCCTCGGCTCCGACGGGTACTTCGTCTCGCCTGAGGGCAAGCAGCTCGCGCTGACCCTAACCGTTCCGACGACGAACCCCTATGGCGACTGGGTACGTGCCGGGACCCTGATGACCGAGAGCCTCAAGGGGGCTGGCATCAAGCTGACGCTCAAACCCGAGTCCCAGCAGTCCTGGCGTTCGGACGTAGCCCTGGGAAACTTCCAGCTCTCAATGCGGGCCGCGGGCGGCGCGGGCTCCCTGTACGACAACCTCAGCCGCCTCGTGTCCCAGCCCGTCACTGCCGTGGGCAAGCAGGCCGTGGTCAACTGGGAGCGCTTCGCGAGTCCCACTGCGGGCCAGCTCCTCACGACCATGGCGTCCTCGGACAGTTCGACGCCCGCCTTCAAGCAGGCCCTCGACGGCCTCCAGTCGGTGTTCGTCGACGACGTGCCCGTGATCCCGCTGGGGAACCCTTCGGCCGCCGGGGTTTGGAGGACGGACTCGTTCAGCGGGTGGCCGTCGGACCACGACCCCTATGGCCTCCCGACCGCCAACAAGCCCTCTGTGGTCGACATCCTCGGCCGGCTGACTCCAGCGCATCGCTGATGGACTGAACCACAGCGGCGCTAACGGCCTCGGCCGAGGGCCCAGTCAGCAACCCGCCGCCCGGCCTTCTCGAGCGCCTGGCCAGGTTCTGCCATCGCGGCGGCAGCGGACCCCGCCAGCTCGACCAGGCTCCATGATGCGCTGATGCCGGCATCTCCGAGCTCCCTGGGGCTGAGCTCGACTCGCCCGGCGACGACGGCGACCGGGACCCGGTGCTTCAGAGCGCGCTGGGCGAGGGCAAGCGGAGCCTTGCCCTGAGTACTCTGCCGGTCAAGTGCCCCTTCGCCGGTCACCACTAGGCCGGCCTCCTGCAGCCGAGCGTCGACGCCTAGGAGGTCAAGCACCAGGTCGGCGCCGGACACAGGGCGGGCGCCGAGGGCCGCGAGGGCGGCAAACCCGATGCCCCCGCTGGCCCCGGAACCTGCGGTCCCTCGGTACCTGGCACCCTCGGGCGATTCGACGAGGTCGGCCCAGTGCGCGAGGCCAGCCTCCAGAATCTCGACCTGCTCGGGGCCCGCCCCCTTCTGCGGAGCGAACGTCCTCGCCGCTCCTTCCGCACCGAGCAGGGGGTTGCGCACATCAACGGCCAAGACGAGCTCGGTTGTCCGGAGCCTGGGGTCGAGAGCCGAAAGATCGACGCCCAAGACGCGCGACAGCGACCCCCCACCGGAGATCCCAGCCCGGGGCGGCCAGAACCGGGCCCCGAGGGCTGACAGCATGCCGGCGCCGCCATCGCTGACACCACTCCCGCCCGTGGTCAGCACAATGTGCCGGTGGCCGGCGTCCAGGGCTGCGAGGATGAGCTGGCCGACCCCTGTGCTGGACGCGGCGAGGCAGGTCGCGGCATTGGCGACCGGCACCTGGTGGGCGCCCGATCCCTGAGCCACCTCGACGTACGCTGAGCCGTCCAGCTCCGCCCAGACTGCCTCGGAGGAGCGCCCGAGCGCGCCGGTGACCTTCGCGCTGTGCACCGTGGCGCCCAGGCTCTCAAGAACCGAGACGGTCCCTTCTCCACCGTCGGCAATAGGGCATTCGATCGGGACACAGCCCGCAGACGCAAGCCCTTGCGCGAGATGGTGCGCCGCGTCGGCGGCGGAGATTGAGGACTTGAAGGCGTCGGGTGCCACGAGGACGCGTGGGTTCATTGCAGAACCAGGCGCAGGCCCTCATGGCTCGGGACGAAGCCAAGCCGGGCATAGAAGCGGTGCGCAGCCGTCCGCCTCTTGTCCGAGGACAGCTGCACCAGGCGGCAGCCCTTCGATCTGGCGCGTTCGACGGCCCATCGCACGAAGTCGGATCCTGTGCCCTGGCCGCGCTCGCTCTCGGCCACCCTTACTCCCGCGAGCTGGGCCCGCCGCGCCGCGTTCCAGCTGAGCGTGGTGAAGAAGACGAGCTGCAGCGTGCCGATGACGTCGCCATCGGCACGGGTGGCCACCCATAGTTCGTTGGACGGTTCCTCGCAGATCTCCTCGAAGGCCCGCGCGTAGCCGTCGGCAGAGGGGCCCGGCAGACCACCCGCGGGACCGAGAGCGTCGGCCTCCAGGAGTTCCGCTATGCGCGGGAGATCACTCGCAACCGCAGGCCTCACCCACGCTCCACTCGAAAGCTGTTTCATACCATTCATGCAAAGAGTCTATCGATGAATATAACCGTCATGGTATGGTCGACATACATTTTGTTGAACTGCAATCTATCAACTGTTTGAAATTCGCTCGGTCGAGAAGTCCGCATCCAGGGTACGGGCCCAGTCAATGGAAGCCGCTTGCCGACCTCCGGGCTCCGATGACACGCTTCGGCGAGCAGTTCAGATAGGGAGCGAGATGACGTCGATGATGACGCGATGGCGGGTCAGGCTGCACTCCTACCTGCGCAGGGAGCGAAGGCTCCGCGAAAAGCGCGAGGCGCTGTGCCGGCATGACGGCTCAGCCCCCCGCTGCCTCCCTTGCGTCGTCCACGCGCACATCTACGACTGACCCAAGGCCTGCATGGGAGGAGCTGAGTTCCGCTGTCGACTCCCCCGCTTCCGCCCCGGGCAGGGCGCCCATCTCGGAGGCGCACGTCGACACGGAGCGGACCCCTCGAGGCGCTCCGGCTCAGAAACTACCGGCTCTTCCTTGTAGGACAGCTCCTATCTGTGTCCGGGACGTGGGTCCAGCGTGTCGCCCAGGACTGGCTGGTCCTAGATCTGACCCACGGATCGGGCGTCGCCCTCGGAGTCGTCTCGGCGGTCCAGTACACACCGATGATGCTGCTGAGCTCGTGGGGCGGTCTTCTGGCCGACCGTTACTCCAAGCGCCTTGTCCTCACCGTCACCCAGTCGGTGCTCGCCCTGACAGCGGCGGCGCTCGGCGTCCTTGCCGTGACCGGACACCTCGCACTCGCGCACGTTTACATCCTTGCAGGGCTCATGGGCATCGTCACCGCAGTGGACAATCCCGCCCGTCAGTCTTTCCTGATTGAACTTGTCGGGCGCGAGCGCCTGCCCGCCGCCGTTGGATTGAACTCGGCGACTTTCAACGTCTCTCGCATGGTCGGCCCCGCCATCGGAGGCGCGTTGATCGCGCTCGTGGGCGCCGGTCCCGCCTTCCTGGCCAATGCCGCGTCATTCCTCGCCGTTATTGCCTCGATCGCCCTCATGCGCAAGGATTCTCTGTTCGCCGAGCCGCCCACCGTCAGGGCGCGCGGGCAGATTCGCGCAGGTTGGTCCTACGTCGTCAGGAACCGGCGCGTCGGCTCCACCCTGGGTCTCGTCTTCGTGACGTCGACTTTTGCGATGAACTGGCCCGTTCTGCTGGCCCTGAGCGCGAGGGCGACATACGACACCGGGGCCCAGGGCTACGGGGCACTGCTGACCGCTCTTGCGGTCGGATCACTGGTCGGGGCGCTCGTGTCGGCATGGAGGGGTGCGCCTGCCGTGGCCTACCTTCTGCTGGCCGCTGCGGCGTTCGGCATCGCCGAGGTCGTGGCGGCCCTCATGCCGACCTACGGGACGTTCGTGGTCGCTCTGGTTCCTGTGGGCTTCCTGGCCCTTTCCGTCAACACCACGGCGAACTCCCTGATCCAGATGTCCACTCCCTACGAGCTGCGCGGGCGGGTGATGTCGGTCTTCGTCATGGCGACGGCTGGCGGCATGCCGGTCGGTGGCCCCGTCCTCGGGTATGTCTCCGAAAGGTTCGGCCCGGCCGCAGCCCTGGCCTTCGGCGGTTGGGTTTCACTTGCGGCAGCCTGCGGTGCAGGCCTGGCTGTCTGGCGCGGCGGTCGGGCGGGCGATCAGGCCGCCTCGCCGGAGAACCCGTCAGACAGGGTTGCCGCCGGCCCCGACGGACCCTGAGCCAGCCCTTAGCACCCACTTTGTGCGGTTGGCTCTGCTCCAAGCAGGCACGCTAGGGCCGCTGGACGGCCTCGACCCTCCAGCGGCCCCGCGCCTCCGCCCTCAGTGCCGCGGGCTGCGCGCCTCGCCCGCCGTCTCGGGCGTGTTGAGCCAGCACCGCACCCGGTGCCCTTCGGCCTCGGTGCCAACTTCGGATACCGCCGGCATCTGCGAGAGACACACGGGCATCGCATACGGACACCGGCGTGCGAAGGGGCAGCCTGTCGGGGCGGCAGCCGACGCGGCACCTCCGCCTTGGCCGATGCCGCCAATTTCGTTGGCATCCCGTCCGCGGCGTGCGGGGTCGGGGGCCGAGTCGATCAGCAGCTGCGTGTACGGGTGGGCTGGGTGCTGGGTGACGCTCTCGCTAGGCCCCCGCTCGACGACATGCCCGCGGTACATGACCAGGATCTCGTCCGCGAAGTATCTGGCAGAGGCGATGTCGTGGGTGATGTAGAGGGTACCGAGCTGCTGCTGCTCCTTGAGGCCCGCGAGCAGGTTGAGTATCCCGAGCCTGATCGAGACGTCAAGCATCGAGACCGGTTCATCGAGCAGGAGCACCGAAGGCGAAGCGGCCAGGGTTCTGGCGATCGCGATGCGCTGGAGCTGGCCCCCGGAGAGCTGGTGGGGGTACTTGTCGAGGAACTGGCCTGCGGGGTGGAGCTGGACGGTGGTCAGCAGCTCAACCAGCTTCTCCTCGGTTGGGCGGTGGTCGGCCCGGTTCCCGTGCAGCCGCAGGACCCGGGTGAGCTGGTAGCGGATCGTGTGGATGGGGTTCAGCGATGCGAACGGGTCCTGGAGGAGGAGCTGGACTTCCCCGACGTACCGGCGCCTCTGCCGTCCGGTGCGCGCGTGGACTGGCTTGCCGTGCAGGCGCACCTCTCCGGCCGTGGGGGGCAGGAGCTGGGCGAGAAGGCGGGCGACAGTCGACTTCCCCGAGCCGCTTTCTCCGACGAGCGCCACGGTGGACCCGGCGCGAAGCGTGAGGTCGACGCCTTCGACCGCGACGACCTTCCTCCGCCCTCCTGCAGTGGGGGGTCCGCTGACCTGAAACGTCTTGCCCAGCCCGACTGCTTCCAAAACCGGCTCCTCGGCCGTGCCGGTTAGCGGGGCCATGTCGATTCCCGTGCTCATCGGGGCATCTCCTCCTGGACGAGGGCGTCCACCGGACGCAGCTGTTGGGTCTCCTCGACGTGGTGGCAGGCCACCAGCCGGAACTCCCCGTCGCCGCTGTCGGCTGGGCGGGAGGCCGCCGCCGATGAGGGCAAGGCGAGAAGTGGCGGGTCTTCCTGACGGCAGACTTCGGTCGCGAGCGGACACCTCGGATGGAAGGCGCACCCCGGGGGGATGCTGCGCAGGTTCGGAGCGGCGCCGTCGATCGCCACGAGCTTCCGGCGCGGCCCGCGGAGGACAGGGAAGGACAGGAGCAGTCGGCGGGTGTAGGGGTGGCGGGGCCTGTGCTGGAGCTCGGCGGCGTCCCCGAGCTCCACAATCTCGCCCGCATACATGACCGCGATGCGGTCGGCGACCTCGAGCAGCAGGGACAGGTCGTGGGTGATGAAGATGAACGAGCTGTCGAGCCTGGAACGCAGGTCCATCACGCAGCGGAGGATATCCCGCTGAACCACGACGTCGAGCGAGGTGGTCGGCTCGTCCATGATGACAACGGCCGGGTCCAGCGCGAGGGCCATGGCAATCATGACCCTCTGTCGCTGGCCTCCGGAGAGCTGGTGGGGGTAGGAGCCCAGACGCGAGCGGTCGATTCCGACTAGCTCGAGGAGCTCGGCCGCACGCGCCAGGCGCTCTGCGGAGCCCATCCCGGGCCGGTGCGCTTGGAGCGTGTCCTGGAGCTGGGTGCGCACGGTGAGGACCGGGTTCAGGGAGTTCATGGCCGCTTGGAAGACGACGGCCGTCTCCTCCCAGCGGTAGCGCCGGAGCTCTGCCTGGCTCGCGGAGAGCACCTCGAAGGGCGGCAGCGGCGAGCCGTCCTTGGCCTTGCCGTAGTACTTTACGGACCCTCCGACAACTTCGCCCGGCGAGCGGAGGAGCTTGGTTACGGCGAACGCCAGCGTCGATTTCCCGGACCCGGACTCCCCGGCAATTCCGAGGACCTCTCCGCGCCTCAGGGTCAGGTCCACTCCGCGGACCGCGGGAAGGCCCCCGTGCTCGGTCTGGTAGTCGACACGCAGGCCCTGGACCTCGAGGACCGCGTTGTGGTCCGGGGCGGTGGCCGCTGCCTTGGCGGCGTCGTGGTCGAGCTGGATCAGGCGGCGGGTAAGCCCTGAGCGTTCGCGGGCCGTCTTGACCCTGCCGACTCCGCGGAGCCGCGGGTTGACGACCTCGTCAATGCCGAGGTTGATCAGGGCCAGCCCCATTCCGACCAGGGCCAGGCAGAGCCCCGGAGGCACATACCACCACCAGGCCCCGGTGAGGAACGCGTTGCTCGATTCCGACCAGCGCAGGACCGTGCCCCAACTCCAGGTGGCGACGTCGCCCAGGCCCAGGAACGCCAGGCCGGTCTGTACGACGATGCCGGCGAGCACGCTGAAGATGAAGCCGGTGGCGATGATGGCGGTCTCGTTGGGGAGGATCTCGAACCAGACGATCCTCCATGCTGGCTCCCCCGCGGCCCGGGCCGCTTCGACGTAGTCCCGCTTGCGGATCGACATCGTCTGCGCCCGTAGCTTCCGGGCCCCGTGCGACCACGCGGTCACCGCGATGACGGCCGCCGTCAGGACCCAGCCGACATTCCCCAGGTAGGCGATGATCAAGATCTGCAGGGGCAGAACCGGGATGACGAGGAAGATGTTGGTCCCGAGGGAGAGGATCTCGTCGGCGATGCCGCCGAGGTAACCGGAGGTGATCCCGACCAGGATGGCGACCGTCTCACTGATGAGGGCGGCGAGGAAGCCGACCTCGAGACTGAGCCTTGTCCCGGCCAGAACCTGGGAGAAGACGTCTTCGCCAAGGGCCGTCGTGCCGAACCAGTGCTGAGGAGAGGGGGGCAGCAGGACGTCGGGGCTTGTCGCAGAGGGGTCGTACGGGACAACCCCGGGGCCGATGACGGCGACCACCGCGAACACGGCGAGGATCGCCGTGCCCACGACAACCTTGCGCGAGCGCATCCAGTGGCGCTTGCGGCGCCGGGGGCCGGCACTTGAGACGACTTTGGTGACTTCTGCTGCGGATGTCATGGGTGCCTCACGCGTTCCGGGTACGGGGGTCAAGGACGAAGAAGGTCACGTCCGCGAACAGGTTCGCAGCGAGGACGGCGAAAGTCGTGACGAGGAGGATCGCCTGCAACAGTGGGAAGTCCTGGTTGCTGACGGCTTGGAACATGACGTACCCGATGCCCGGGAAGGAGAAGACCTTCTCCACGAGCAGCGAGCCGCTGACGATGAGTCCCAGTTCCATCGCGAACCCGGCAACCGCGGGCAGGATGGCGTTCCGGGCCGCGTAGTTCAGCATTACCCTCGTCGACGAGAGCCCTTTGGCCTGGGCGACGACGACGTAATCCTCCGACAGGGTCGTCACCATCATGTTGCGCTGCATGAGCATGTGGCCCGCCAGCGAGCCGATCACGATAGTCAGTGCGGGCAGGATCGAGTGGTACAGGACGGTGCCTACGAAGTCGGCGCTCATCGCCGGCGGCAGCGACGGATCGTAGCCGCCGCTGACTGGGAACCAGCCCAGGCCGACGGCGAACACGGCCACGAGCAGGAGCCCGACCCAGAAATGCGGGATCCCGCGCAGGAAGGCCCCGACCGGAAGCATCGAGTCCATCCAGGTACCGCGGCGCCATCCTGCGATGCATCCCAGCAGCGTCCCGAGGAGGGACGCGACCAGGGTCGCGATACCGAGCAGGCCGACGGTCCACGGCAGGCTCTGTCCGACGACCGTGGAGACGGGGGTCGGGAAGTAGGTGAAAGAGAGCCCCAAGTCCCCGTGGAAGAGGTTCTCGAGGTACTCGATGTACTGCTCGAAGAGGCTCTTGCTTCGGTCCAGTCCGAAGGCAACCGCGAGCGCTTCGCTCGCATCCGGTGACAGCTGTCCGTTGAACCGCTCCATCACGGCCTGGACAGGGTCCCCGGGCATGAGCCTCGGGAGGAGGAAATTGATGGTGATGGCAGCCCACGCCGTGACGAGGTAGAACGCCAGGCGCCGTGCGAGGAAGCGCATAATGCCGCCCTCTCTTCGTTCGCTGTCGCGACCGTGACGCCGGCCTCGACTCTGATGACCTTGGACGTGGTTCCCAACAGACTGACCCGCCTTCGACATCGAAGACTTTCTATCAGCTGTTAGTTTTCAACTATAACCTTTACACAACCTTTACACCCTGGTGGTGCGCAGTCAAGCCCATTTCGTCAACGCAACGGTCCTTGATTCCCGTGATCCCTGCCCGGCGGCCACGAGTCGACCGTCGAGGGCCGCATAGCCGAGGGCTTCGTCGCGGGTCATCGAAACCGGGTGCGCAGCCATGCGAGACCCGACGCCGAGTCCTGCCTCGACGTAGTCCTCGAGTGCGGCGTCGTCCATGCCAGGGAGCCGGACGAGGCGGGCGGACTGTGCCCAGTCGAGATGCCGCCTGAGTGACTCGACGGCCTCGCGCGTGGCAGGCTCGAGCACCTCCGGGCGCCGGTCCTCGATCTGGGCCTCGATCCACGACATGCTCGCGGCGCAGGCGAAGCCGTGGGGGACACCGAACCGGGTCGTGAGGTGGTAGGCGAAGGCATGCGCGCCCGTGGTGCGGGTCTGGGCAATCGCCACTCCCGCGACGGCCGCGGACAGCAGCAGCGCGTGGCGCCAGACCAGAGACGAGCGGCGACTTCCGGAGTCCCACCGCAGCTCTGCGGCAGAGGGCGGGTCGATGCGGGCCAAGCAGGCGAGCAGGTGGTCCCTGGCGGCACGGGCGTACACCCGGCTCGTCGGCGTGCCAGCAAGGCTCCATCCGGACTCGATCGAATGGCATAGGGCGTCCAGGGCCGCGGCAAGGCCAGGGCCGTCGGGGCACGTCGCAGTCAGATGCCCGTCCAGGACCGCCAGGTCCGGCCTGCATCCGGGGGTGTCGAGGGACACCTTGGCCGACCCTCGGTAAAGCGTGGCGAAGGGGGTGATCTCCGCACCCGTTCCCGCCGTCGTCGGCGCAGCGACGAGTCGCGGGGGGTCCGGACGCAGTGATTCCGGCCGCCCCTGGAGTCCCCTGTCGAGTTCGCCATGGTAGGGCGAGAGCAGCCTGCCTGCTTTGGCCAGGTCGAGGGCGGAACCGCCTCCGACCGCGATGACGGTGTGTGGTCGGAGTGCCTCGACCGTACGGGAGAGTGCGAGGGCGTCTTCGACGGTGGGGTTCGCTCGGGTGCGACCGTAGTGGTGGGCACCGCTCCGCAGCAGGGCGGCGACGACGGGCACCCCTCGTGCAGTCCGCTCGCTTGCCACGACCAGCACCCGGCCGAGAGACCGGCCCGCGATCCGACCCAGATAAGCGGAGGCCCCCACCCCCTCGACCACCCGTGGGGCATGCCCGACGTTCGAGGCGTCGGTCAGGAGCCTCCGGAGCTCATGCATGGCTCGCCGCCGAGGCTCTTTCGAAAGAGCGCTGCCCGGCCCGCAGCCGCTCGGCGAACTCGGGCAGCGACAGGGAGGCGCCTGCGCGCTCGGGAAGCCTGCCGGAGACGCGTCCGGCGCGCACGACGATCAGGTGCGGGCCATGGGTGGAGGCTGCGAATGCGAGCTGCTGCCGCAGGGACTCAAGGGTGTCGACGGTCGAGGCCGCGAGATAGCCGCAGGCCCGCGCGACGGCAGCGAAGTCGGTCGTCCCCGAGGTGCCCCGCTGGGAGCCCGTGGATTCATAACCGCCGTTGTCGATGATCACATGCACGAGGTTTGCCGGCTGCTCGGCTCCGATCGTCGAGAGGACTCCGAGGTGCATGAGGGCGGCGCCGTCGCCGTCGAGAACCAAGACTTTCTCGTCCGGGCGCGCCGAGGCGTACCCGAGCGCGATCGATGAGACATGCCCCATCGACCCCTGCATATAGAAGTTCCGCGCCCGGTCGGCGGCGTGGTGGAGGTAGCGCGAGGCGTAGCCCGTGGTCCCGAAGATCACGGTGCCCGGCGGGCATGCGGAGCTGATCGCCTCCGCAACGCTGGCGGTGTCGGGGCCCGCGACGCGGGTTGCGGGACTGCTGCCGGGGTGGTGGCCGATGGAGCGGTACGGGAGAAGGAGGAACGCGGATCTGCCGGACTCGACCGCCTGGGCTGCGCGGTCAAGGTCTGGTTCGAGCGATTCTGGGGTGATCACCGTGTGCCAGATCCCCAGATCCGACAGGATCGCCTCGGTCCCTTGACCCATCACGGCGTGCTGGGGTTCGTCTGCATCCTGGTCGGGCCAGCCCCGCATGCTCACGATCCCCAGGACGGGGACCGCGTACGGCTGGCACAGGGACGTCAGGGGATTGATCAGGTTGCCCAGACCGCTGTTCTGGAGGAAGACGGCCTGCCGGCGCCCGGCCAGCTGCGCGCCGGCAGCCTCCGACACAGCGAGCCCCTCATTGGCGGCGGCGCTATAGCGCCCGGCAGAGGTCAAGTGCGCGATCGGTCCGGTGAACGTGCCGCACGGCACTCCGCCGGCGTGGCCCCAGCCACGCGCTGCCAGGGCGGAGACAAATTCGCAGCAGTCGATCACGCTTCCAACTCCAGCCACTGGTCCATGCGCTGCAGCTCGAAGATCTCCTTGACGCTGGCGATGTGGCCTTCAAGGGAGCTCGAGCAGCCGTCGTTGAGCATCATGGTGAAGGCAGAAGTCACGGCGCTGACAGTCGCCCTGAGGCCCTGGTTGGCGTGGATGACGATGGAGGCCCCCGCCCGGCCGGCATCCCGGGCCGTCCACTCGTAGTACGTGGTGGGCACAATCACGACCGGCAGCCTGCCTGCCCAATACCCCATGAACTCCTCGACCTCGTAATGGGTCTTGGCCTTGGAGTGGATGAGGATCGCATCGGCACCGGCATCGGCATAGGCGTGGGCCCGGCGGAGTGCCTCGTCCATCCCGGAACCCGCGATGAGCGATTCGGTGCGGGCTATGACCATGAAGTCTGGATCCGTCTGGGTGGCCTTGGCAACGCGGATCTTGTGGGTGAACTCGGCGATCGGGACGAGCATCTGCCGGTGGTCGGCGAAGCTGTTGACCTTGGGGAAGACCTTGTCCTCGATGCAGATCGCGGCGATGCCGGCGGCCTCGTACTGCTGGACCGTGTACGCAGCGTTGAGCTCGTTGCCGAAGCCCGTATCGCAGTCGGCGATGACGGGCAGCCCGCAGGCCTGGTTCATGATCCGCGCTGCCGCCAGATAGTCGCTGATGCCCAGGAGCCCAGCGTCGGGGAGGGCGTGGGCCGCGGAGATCTCGAGCCCGGAGGCCCAGATGGCCCGGTACCCTGCCCGCTCGGCCAGGACCGCGCCGAGTCCGTCGTGGGCCCCGGCGGTCAGGACGGGGCCTCTACCCTCTTCGATGAGGCGGCGCAGATGTGCAGCTTTGGTCACGACGACTCCTTCTGTCGGCTGGGAATGGATGCGGCCCGGTGCCAGGGCAAGCACCGGGCCACGCTTTTGGGGGCGGTGGGGCGCCGCTACCCGTTCGGGTGCTGCTTGACGTCGATGGCAAGCACCGAGGTGAACCCCGCGGCCAGCGCCACGGCCAGGATCGGCGGCAGAAGGAGCGAATCCTCGAATCCGTTCAGGACGAACCCGGCACCGATGATCAGGACCACGACAACCGAGGCCGCGATCTTCCAGTCGTCTCCGATGATGAAGTCGTACCAGAAGTGGAAGAATCCCTTGACGAATTTCATGGCTCAGACTTCCTCTCGCGCACCGACGGGCTGAACGATTTCGATGACCGGCACCTGGTCGGCAGGAACCTTGAGGACCCTGACGAGGATGAAGGAGAGCAGCATCCATCCCGCGAGGATCGGCAGGAGCACCAGGTCGGACATCACCCACTCCAGGCTCGTGTGGGAAGGAGTCAGGGCACCTAGGCCCTCGACAGCCCAGAAGGTCCCGAAGGTGGCGAGTAGGAGCCCGACGCCGAACTTGAGCGTGTTCTCGGGGACCTTGGTCAGCGGGGCGTGGACGACGATCGCGGCAAGCAGAACGACGACGACGGCGGCAACGGCGCCGAGGATGGCCACGGGCATGTTGTGGGCGTTCAGCCCGAACGTGATGACGATAAAGACGACTTCCACACCTTCGAGGAAGGTGCCCTTGAAGCTGACCACGAAGGAGAACCAGTCGAGCCCGAAGCGGACCTTGTTGCCCGCTGCGGCCGCCGCGTTGACCTTGTTCTGGTAGATCCGCGCCTCGTCATGCATGGCCTTCCGGCCCGCCGAGCGCAGGATCGCCTTCTTGAGCCACTGCAGCCCGAAGATCAGCAGGAGGATCCCCACGATGAGTTGCAGGCTCGAGCGCGGGAGCCAGTTCGCCAGCGCATACCCCGTCGCTGCGGTGAAACCGGCCAAGGCTACGAGTGCGACCCCGACGCCCGTCAGTGTGGACTTCCAGCTCCGGGTCATGCCCATGGCGAGAACGATGGTCAGCGCTTCGACCATTTCTACGATTGCGGCCACGAACACGGAGATGGCCAAGCCCCAGTCGGTACTTGAACCCATGACTACCACCCTTCTGGTTCTCTTGAGTTGGTTCGTCAATACCGTAACAGCTGTTACTTCCACTACGCAACACGCAGGCGTGATGTGATTAGCACTAGGTTAGACTCTCGCCCTCACGGAAGAAACCTCTCTCCGTCAGCCTCCTCACACCCCGCTGAATATCGGCCGTCAAGGCTCTAGATGCTGGCCTGTCACTGCCTCCAGCTACCATTGAAGTGCCCCGACGGAGGAGACCCCATGAGCGTCAGCACGAACAAGCCCGCGGCAAAGTCCACGGCGAAGCAGGCAGCACCGGACCACGGGACCGGCACGCCGGAGCACCCCGCAACCCAGCAGTCGGTGACCTGGCTGATCCTCGTGTACCGGGTCCCCAGCGAGCCGACCCGCCTCCGCGCGGCCGTGTGGCGGCGCCTGCGCAATCTCGGGGCGATCTACATGCAGAACTCCGCCGCGGCTGTGCCGCGGACCGCCCAGAGCGAGCGAGCCATGCGCACACTGCGCAACGAGATCGTCGAGTCGATGGCCGGGAAGGCCTTCCTGGTCAACTCGACATCGATCATTGGTGAGAACGAGCTCGTGGACATGTTCAACGAGGCCCGCAACGACGAGTACGAGGAGATCCTCGACAAGTGCCGCGACTTTCACGCCGGAGTGGAGAAGGAAGTCAAGGAAGAGCACTTCACCTATGGCGAGCTGGAGGAGAACGAGGAGGACCTCGGCAAGCTCCGCGGCTGGTACGAGAAGGTCAAGGCGCGCGACGTGCTGGGCGCACCCCTGGCTGGAAAGGTCGCCGAGGCCCTCGAGGAGTGCACCACCACTCTGGAGGAGTTCGCCGCCCGCGTGTACGAGGCCGACAACGCAGCCATGTGAGCAGAAGATGGCCCCTTGTGAAAAGTAACAGCTGATAGGTCTACCTTCTGTATATCGTTAGTGCTACGGTGAAATAACTAGCGATCGAGGGGCACGGCCCGCCGGCTCGGCGAGACGGAGTCCCTCCCAGAAGGAGGGTTCAATGGCTGAATCCCAGGAGCCGCGCTTCGCGCTGCGGCTTGGCTCGAAGGCTTCGTGGCTCGCCTACGTCGCGCAGGAGCTCAAGTACTTCGACGACGAGAATCTGGACGTGACCCTGCTGAACAAGCAGCAGATCAAGGACCTCGAGGCTGGCGGAGATCATCTCGAGGCCCAGGTGAACTGGTTCCAGCACGCGGTCTTCGGTGTAGTGAACGGCAAGCCCCAGCTGGCCGTTATGGTTCTGCACGACTCACCGGGCATCACTGTCATGGTGGCCTCATCCGTCAAAGACCAGATCCAGAGCGCGGCCGACTTCGCCGGGCGCCGGATCGCCGAGGGCGCAAGCCGCTCGGCCAAGGGCATCCTCACCAACTACCTCGCAACCAGAGCAGGACTTCCGAGCGGGAGCTACACACCGGTGCTAGCCCAGCTCGACGGACGCCGCGAAGCCGTTACCAAAGGCCTAGAGGACGGCACGGTCGACGTGCTGACCTTCATGGAGCCGATGATCTCGTTCATGAGGGACACGGGCCTGGTATCCACGCTCTACGACTGCAGCACGAGGGACGCCACTGTCGCCGAGCTCGGAGCCGTCTGGCCGGCCGAATCCGTGCTAGTCACCCCTGAGTTCGCCAAGGAACACCCCGAGATCGTCCAGCGCCTCGTCAACGCGATGAAGCGGACCCTCGACTACGTACGCTCGAGCACCGCCGAGGGCATCGCCGAGCTCCTGGCTACGACATACCTCGCAGGCAAGGAGCCCGCAGACGCCGTCCAGGCGATCGCCAAGCGGTGGCCGACCCTCTCCCAGGGGGAATACACGATCTCGCCAGAATCAGCCCAGCTGATTGTCGACGCGATCAAAGCCGCACCCTTCGACGACAGCGAAAGCGGCCACATCCGCGCCAAGGCCAAGGCGGCCGACATCGACCCCTCCACCCTCTACACCAACGCATTCGTCGAGGAGAGCACCAGCGTCCTCTCCTGAGGCACTCCGCTCCACCGGAATCCGGCGAGGGCCCTGCCCAGGGCCCTCGCCGGACCCGTCTTCCGGACCCGTCTATCGAAGAGGTCCCACCGCGCGTGCGTAACTACGATGCAAGGAGCATCTATGACCTACCTGAAGTTTCCCGAGGAGGCCCGCGAAGCTGCGGCTGCCAACCAGTTCGACTCCCCCGCGGTGCGAGCGTTCCGACATGACGTCCTCACCAGCACCGACTGGGTCGAACACGGTCTGGCCATCATCGACGGGATCCCGGTTGCTGACCCTCTGGTCGGAGGAGAGTACGCCAAGGCCGTATCGTCGAGCCTCGGCAGCTTGCTCCCCCAAGACGGCGCTGGAGCCCAGATCCGCGAAGTCCGCTACCGCGGATTGAAGCTCGGCGAAGGAGCCACCGGCCGATACTCGGACAGCCGCGAGGGAGGCCAATTCCACACGGACGGCCCGCACCGGCCCAACGACGCCCCCGACTGGTTCGCCCTCCTGTGCATCCGGCAGGCCGCCGTGGGCGGCGGGCTCATCCTCATCCTGACCGAGGACCTCATCAAGCGCCTCGACCCCGACACGGTCGCCGTGCTCGAGGAGCCGTTCCTGTTCGACCAACGAGAAGACGGGACAGCACCCGTCAGCCGGCCGATCCTCGCCCACCAGCCCAGCGGGCGCTGGCACGTGAACTACCTGCGCGAATACATCGAACTCGGCCACCGGCATCCGCTGGGCCAGCCCCTCACCGACCGTCAGGCCGCGGCCTTGGACGCCTTCGACGCACAGATCGCGGAAGCGGTGGCGGCCCCCAACAGGATCGAGGTCAAGCTAGCACCCGGACAGATGGCCGTCATCGACAACAGGCGCCTGCTTCACGGCCGCACCACTTTCGGCGACGACCCCCAGGACCGGGACCGGCTGATGCTGCGGACGTGGGTCCGCGAACTGGTCCCAGTCGAGTCGGCGGCCGGCGCTGCGCCCACCGCTGGCTTCGCCAGCGACCGCTGACTCACAGTGACGCGCCGCCCCCTCGGGAGACGGCGCCTCTCTTTTTTACTCACGAACGAGACGTCCGGCGCCGGCATGTTTCTCGCAACAGACACCCCGAGGGTCGGGGGCCGGCGCCGGATCCCGCACCCATCGGACGCGGACAACGCCAATGCTGGTGACCTTGCCGTCAGCCGGCGGTCTCCCCCTTGGGCGACCCTTGGCCGTTGGCAGACGCCTGCTTCGCCTGCACGTCCGCAAGCACGCGGGCGTGGATCTCTTCGGAGAGAACGTGGATCAGGCGGGTCAGTTCGGTGTTCTCCGTCAACAGGGTCTCCTGCTCGCGGTAGTCGCGGTCGGCCTTGGCCTGCTGGAAGGACGCCTGCCGATTCTGCCCGATCATGACGAAAGTCGAGAGGAAGATCGCCTCGAGCGAGACGACGAGCGTCAAAGTCGGCCACGGCGACGGCTCGACCCACAGCATCCACACCGCGAAGAGCACGATGTGGATGTAGACGAACCACATGGAGCCCGCGAAGGACGTGATCGCGTCGGCGATGCGAAGCTGCAGGCTAGCCGCGCGACGCTCGGCCTCCGCCAGCACCGCCGGGTGGAGCGCCGAGAGATCGGCCCTCTTCAGCAGCAGTCGCGGGCGCAGGTGTGGGGCTGGGTGCTTCACGGTGACGGTGGTGGTGCCAGCAGCCTGGGTCATGGAAGTCTCCGAGGTGAGAGGCGGGCCGGTCCCGCCGGTCTAGGACTGAGCCTAGACGGCGGCGTGTGAAATGCTCGGACACGTGGCGGACGAACCGACAGCAGAAGAATCCTGGACCTCACGCGGCCGGCGCGTGGTGCACAGCGGGCGCATGACGTTGGCGAAGCATTCCGTGAGGCTCCCCGACGGCACCGAGAGCGAGTACGAGGTCGACGAAAGCGCCCCGTTCGCCGTGGCAACACTGCTCTACGACGGCGAGCACGTCTTCCTGACCCGCCAGTACCGGTACCCGATCGACCAGTGGATCTACGACCTGCCCGGCGGCGCTGGAGACCCCGGCGAGGAACCGGCCGAGGCAGCGCGCCGCGAACTCGAGGAGGAGCTCGGGCTCGTCGCGCAGGACCTGCGCCCGCTGCATACCTTCTACACCAACCCCGGCCGCTCGGCCTGGCCCGTCCACCTGTTCACGTGCACGTCCACGACGGTCGGCACCGCACACGTCGACGACCCCGCCGAGCAAATCAGGCTGGTCCGAATGCCGCTGGCACGGCTCGACGCGCTCTTGGCGGCCCACCAGATTGTCGACTCAAGCCTCCTGATCGCGCGCGCGATGGCCGCCGTCACGGGCTTCCTGCCGCCCATCCGACCATGTCGGTGACCGAAGACGACCTCGCCTCGACTCGGGTCCGGACCGCGCCGGCGCGGCAGACGCCATCCGCAAGAATGTCTCGTATAGCGCCGCCCAACAGCCAGTCGAAAGGGATCCACCATGCCGGCCACTCCCGCCGAGCCCGAGACAATCAGCTGCGCCGCATGCGGTGTCGAGTTCGGCCCCGATCGCGACGCGCTGCCCGAGGTCTGTCCTATCTGCGACGACGAGCGGCAGTACGTCCCCGCCACCGGCCAGGCCTGGATCACACAGGCCGAATGGGCCAGCCGCGCCGAAGTTCGAGTTGCCGAGCTCGGTCCGGACCAATGGGGCATCACCGCACAGAACGTCGGCATCAGCCAGACCATGCAGCTCGTGCGCACCCCGGCCGGCGTTCTCCTCTGGGATCCCACCGGGTTCGTTGATCTGGGGACCGCGGAGTTCATCCGCTCGCTGGGGACCGTGCTCGCGATCGTTGCCAGCCACCCGCACATGTATGGAGCGCAGGTCGCCTGGTCCCGCGCCCTGGGGGATCCTCCGGTTCTGGTCAACGCGGCCGACGGCGCGTGGGTCCAGCGCCGCGACCCGGTGCTGAAGGAGTGGGCGGGCACGCTCGCCCTGGCCGACGGGCTTGAACTGCGCACGCTCGGCGGGCATTTCCCCGGGAGCGCGATCGCGCACTGGTCCGCGGGGGCCGATGGCGGCGGGGTGGTCCTGGCCGGCGACACCATCATGGTCAACAGCGATCGCCAGACAGTCAGCTTCCTGCGCAGCTATCCCAACCGCATCCCGCTCTCCGGCGCCGTCGTCGAAAGGATCGCCCGCGACATGTCCGAGCTGAGCTACCGGCAGCTGTGGTCGAACTTCGGCATCGCCATCACCGACGGCGCCGACCTCAAGGTGCAGCAGTCGGCGCAGCGGCAGATCCAGTGGATGCGCGGGGACTTCGACCACCTCACGTGACGTTGGCGAGACGAACGACGACGGCGAGCGGCCGCCGTCGTCCGTCCCGCAACGACTGCTAGTCCTGGTTCGTGCGCAGCCAGATCGGGTTGGTCAGGGCAGCCATGGGGCCGAAGCTCAGGCTGGGGCCCATCGACGTCCCGCCGGGCTTGCCGTCCGCCATGGGGTGGCGGACCTCCGCGCGCAGATACGCGGCGATCTCCGGGCGAGTCACCCACGTGACGGTTCCGGATCCGGAGGCCGGCAGGGTGGTCTGAAGCATCTGGCCCTCGTCGGTGAACAGCCGCACGGTGCCATTGGGGACGCCCGCAACGTCAACGGTCACGGTGATGTTCTCGTCTGGCTTCGCCTTCAGGACGTCGCCGATGCCCGCCTGCTGACCACCCGCGGACTTGGCCGTGAACGTCAGGCTCACGTCCGCCGACTCCGCGATCCAGGACCGCCCCGCCTTGAGCCCGGCGAGGATCGCGTCGCGGGAGAGGCCGTCGGCGAGGACAACGTTGTGCGGCCGGCCGATCGTGTCGGTGGGGTTGTGGGCGTCGCTGTTGCCGAAGGCCGGCAGCCACTTCTTGCCGGTGCGAGCGGCGTCCGCGAGCAGGTTGTCCCACGTCGAGACGGCCGCATCGTCGTCCCAGCCCCACGGGCCGGTCCACACCTCGGTGCCGTCGAGCCCTTCCCACCCGAACTTCCACTCGCTGGCAATCCACGGGCAGTACATGTGGGCCGCGACGTTGAGTCCGCCGGCCTCCCGCACGCGCTCCTGGAACTTGTCGAACACCTTGTCGCGCGCGCGGTAGCGCCAGTCGATGAATTCGCCCGGAGTGGTGCCGAGCGCGAGCCAGTGCCCGTTGCGGGTCGTGACCTCCTCGCCCGTGATGATGAGCAGGTCCTCACCCGCGAGCGGACCCCAGACGCCGTGCGAGGCGCTCGTGTTGTGGTCCGTCGAGACCATGAAGTCGAGCTTGCGCGCCCGAGCGCCCGCCGCGACCTGCTCGGGCGTGTTGCGCCCGTCCGAGTACACGCTGTGCAGGTGGCAGTCGCCGCGGTACCAGTCCCGGCCGCGTCCCTTGGCGCTCGTGGCGGGGTACGACGGCGTGAAGGCCGCGCCAGGCTCACCGGCGGTGAGCGTCACCTGGACCTCGTAGTCCATGCCCTGCGGCGCGACCTGGTACGGGCCGAGGACAATGTGCCACGTCCCGGGCATCACGTCGCCCGGGAGATAGCCCGGCGTTGCTTCCGAACTGCTGATCGAGAACTCGGTGCGGAACCCGCCGGACCAGCCGCGGAAACCCTCGCCGCCAACGTCGATACCGCGTGCGTCGAAGATGCCGATATCGCACGCGTTGCCCGGCGTGCCCGCCGGCACCGAGGGTTTCGAGTAGGTGTACGAGACCGAGATCTTGGCCGTCCCAGCCGGCACGACGACGGGCAGGTACACGAAGTCCGGGGCGCCCGGGACCAAGTGACCGGTGATCTTCTTCGTCTGGGCCGCATCCGCCGTGTCCGCGCGGGCGGGCTCGGCGAACACCATCGGAGCAAGCGCGATCCCGGCGCCGGTTCCGAGGGCGGCAAGCAGCGCACGTCGCGAGAAATCATGGTTGGCGATGTCTGACGGACGAACGTTCGGGAGAGAATTCATGCCGTCAACGATTTCCCCGCCGGGCATCTCGCACGTGGCCGGGAAGTGAACTGCGCGAGGCGAGGAGCTAGTGCTTCAGGTCCACGAGTTCCTGCAGCACCTGATCGCTCGTCGTGATGATGCGCGCGTTCGCCTGGAACCCGCGCTGCGCGACGATGAGGTTCGTGAACTCTTGGGACAGGTCGACGTTAGACATCTCGAGCGCGCCCCCGGCCAGGGACCCGAACCCCGGATCCCCGGCCTGGCCCACTTGCGCGGTGCCCGAGTTCGCCGTGCTCGTGTAGGCCGAGTCGCCGGTCTTCTCGAGGCCCGCGGGGTTCGTGAACTTCGCGAGCGCGATCCGGCCCACGGTCTGCTTGAGCCCGTTGCTGAACGCCCCCACGAGCGAGCCGTCTCCGCCCAGCGTGAAGGATTCGAGTGTCCCGGCGGCGGAGCCGTTCTGGCCCGTGGCCGCGACCGTCGTCATCCCGGCATAGCCCGTCACCGCGCTGAGGTCCACAGTGATCCCGCCGACCGCGAGCGCGCCGCCGGACGTGAGCTTGCCGTTCGTGAAAGCGAGCGAGCCAGCGCCCGTGGTCCCGTTGGCGTCCGCGCCGGAGACGTCCCAGCCGCCCGCGGAGCGCGTGAACGTGAGCGCGAGATTGCGGGCCACGCCATTCGCGTCGTACACGCGGAGGTCCCGCTCGAGCGAAGTCCCCGAGGCCGCGTCCGAGGGAAGGTTGCCGTCCACCGAGGCGGTCGTCGTCGCGATGGCGGCGATGGTTGCGGTCGGCGAGAGGGTGATGTTGCCGATCGGCGAACCCGTGTTGACGTTCCCCGCGGCGTCCGCGGTCCAGCCCTGGAGGAGGCCGCCGTCGGGCGCAACGAGCCGCCCGGAGGCGTCGAAGCCGAAGGACCCCGCGCGCGTGAAGAGCTGCTGACCTCCGCGGCTCGTGATGAAGAACCCGTCACCGGAGATCATCATGTCCGTCGCCTTGCCGGTGGACTGCGCCGAGCCCTGGTTGAAGTTCGTGGTCACTGCCGCGACCTTCACGCCGAGGCCGATCTGGGCGGGGTTCGTCCCGCCCGTCGCGGCCTGCGGGCCGGACGCGCCCTGGGTGAGCTGCGAGAGGGTGTCCTCGAACTCCGTCGACGATCCCTTGAAGCCCACCGTGTTGACGTTGGCGATGTTGTTGCCCGTGACGTCGAGCATGGTCTGGTGGGCGCGCAGGCCCGAGATGCCTGAGTAGAGCGAGCGGAGCATGGCACTGCCTTTCTAGCCGGTGATTCCGGTGATCGAATCGAGAGAGATCGACGCGCCGCCCACGGTTACGGTCGGCGTCGTGCCGCTGTAGGAGACGGAGCTCGCGGTGCCGCTGCCCGCGCTGCCGTCCGCGGCGAGGTACGTGACGGCCTTCCCGATGAGGGCGGCGGCCGCCGCGCGCTGCTGGACGCTGAGCCCAGCGGTGCTGTCCGAGGCGAGCTGGGTGAGCTTCTCCATCATGGCGAGCTGCGTGGTCTGGTTGATCATCGCGTTCGTATCCATGGGCGAGCTCGGGTCCTGGTTCTTGAGCTGCGTGACCAGGAGGTCCATGAACACGCTCGAGTCCATGGATTGCTTCGGCGTCCGAGTCGGTGCGGCGGAGGTCAGGCTCGTCGCGCCGACAGGGCTGCTCGCGGCCGCCCCTCCGACCGGGCTGCTCACGGGGCTGATGGTCATGGTGTGCCTTCCTTGGTCACGCGAGGATGTCGAGGCTCGTGTCGGCGCTGGAGCGCACCAGCG
>NZ_JBKZWT010000110.1:0-11089 GCF_047759905.1 Sinomonas sp. G460-2
CGCGCCGCCGCGGTGCGCCAGGCGGATGCGAGATGAACTCTTGCGAACGGCGAGGTGACCTCGCGCTGGTCGCCGGGGGCCGCCGTCGTCAGCGGGGCGCCGCACGCGCCGCAGTTGCGCTGCGCCGACGAGACGCCGTTGCCGCAGTGTCCGCAGGTGAGGGCAGGAATGGGCTCGGTGGCCGGTGCTGACACGGTCTACCTCCCCTCCGGTGACCATTATGACTGCCCCGTCGTAGCGGCTTAAGCCAGTCGTCACGGGTTGTACAGGTATTTTGTCATTTTGACGGATTTAGTTATTCTGGTGGCGCTTGCGGCTCGTTCGGGGGTCGGATCACAGTTCACCGGCGGCATGTGTCGCGGAAGAAGAGGAACCGAGGAACAGCATGAAGTTTGCCATGGGGGCTCAGACCCTCTCCACACTGACCAAGCAGACGTCGTCGTCGTCGGGCGATCTGGGGACTCTGGTCCGTCAGCTTGCCGCGTCCGCCGAGCCGCTGCAGGGCAAGTTCAACGGCGCAGGGCGCGGGGCGTTCGACGCCTTCCACGCGCACACCGACGAGATCGCCACGGAGCTGAACCAGGCGCTCGCCTCGGTGCTGCGCGGCATCTCCGGGATGGACCAGTCGTTCCAGACCGGCGACTCGGAGATGGCCGATAGCACGCGCTCGCTCACGAGCAGCTCAAACTTCGACGCGGCGCGCTTCAGCGGCCGCGGCTGATCGATTTCAGGACTAGGCGGGGAGCAATCATGGGTACGGGAGCAAACCAGGCCGATCGTCGCGACTTCGACACGGCCGCGTCGCAGAACGCGCAGGACAACTTCAACCGGGTGGCCGCACAGCTCGAGGCGCTCATTGCGCAGCGCGACGGCGATGTGAAGGCCGCGATGGCGGACTACCAGGCCGACGGCGTCTCCGAGGAGTACGCGGCCAAGGAGCGCCGCTGGAACGCGGTGGCCGGAGAGGTCCGCACGATTATCAGCACACTGCGTTCGTCGCTTCAGCAGAACGACGAGACGGCGACGAGCACGATGAGCCGGGCGAAAAGCGCGGTCGACAACATCGGATAACCCATGTCTGGGTGGAACGTAGACCCGGCAGGGGTCGAGAGGGTGCTCACCGACGTGGCGCACCAGGGCACGGTGATCTCGGACGCGTTGGGCGGTTCGGCGGACGGGCGGACGCAGGGGATCGACAAGATCTCCGCGACCGCCGTCACGGCCGCGCAGTCCCAGGTCATCGGCGACGCGATCGTGGCGTTCTTCGACCACGAGAAGCCCGTGCTCACGGGCATCACCAACCGCATCAAGGCCTCTCTCATGGGGGCGTCGAAGGCCACGCAGGAGATCGTGGACGGCGACGAGGCCATGGCGGCCAGCACCCAGGCGAAGGCCGTTGCGGCGGCGGCGTCCGGGGACTTCTCCGCACTCGGGGGTCGGTGACGTGGGCTCGCTGGTTGATGCGGGGGCGATCCCGTACACGAGTGTGGATGTCGGGGCGATCCGTGCGGGGGCTTCGTCGCTGACGTCCGCGGCGGGCGAGGTGCGCAGCGGCGGGGCGGCTGTGGTGTCGGCGTGGCGGCCGATCTCCGGGGTGTACAGGGGGCCGGGGGATGCTCAGCTTTTCTCGGCGATGGATCCGGTGGGGGCGTCCTCGACGGCGTTCGGGGACGACCTGGACAAGGTTGCCGGCGCGCTGAGATCGTTCGCGGATCAGGTCGAGCCGATCGTGGCGAGGCTCAAGGCGTACCACGCGGACGCGCTCGCCCTCGGGGGCAAGGTCGCTGCGTTCAAGCCCCACGAGACATGGAGCTGGATGGCTCTCGGCGATGTCAAGGTGGACAGCTGGGACCAGGACGAGTCGCTCAACAATGAGAACAACCGGATCATCAACGGCGTGGCGGACCAGATGGTCGAGTACGAGGCCGCGGAGCGGGCGTGCGCGAACACGATCCGCTCCGTCGCGGGCTTGCCGCCGCTGCATGCCCTGACCGGGGCGAGCGATGATCCGCTCGGGTATGGGTACTCGTCGATCCCGGCGGGGACGAAGCTGCCCTGGGGGCAGTCCGCGGACCGGCAGGAGTCGTGCTCGGAGAAGACCGCAACGTTCGTGCCGAGCCTGTTCAAGGGCATTGTGGTCGACGGCGTGGGCGGCACGCTCGCGGGGCTGGGCCAGATGGTCGGGATCACGGTGCACGATTGGAACTTCTCGTGGTCGTGGAACACGGTCACCACGACGTGGGGCGCCATGGGCACCCTGATCTCGTACAACCCGCAGACGGGCCAGTGGGGCGACTGGTCGGGTGCCGGGGACGCGTGGACGAACCTGGGCAAGGGCACGATCGCGTGGGACGAGTGGGCCGAGGATCCGGGCGCTGCGGCGGGGGCGACGATCTTCAATGTCGGCTCGCTCCTGATTCCGGTCGTCGGGGAGGTCGGGAAGGTCGGGGCCGTTGGCCGGGTCGGCGAGGCCGCGGGGGACGCTTCGAAGCTGTCCAAGCTCGCGGCGATCGGGGATCTGACCGATCCGGTCTCGCTCGTGGCGAAGGGCGTACACCTCGCGCTACCGAAGCTTTCCGATCTTGCCTCCGCCCTGGGCAGCAAGTTCGACGACCTCAAGGGCCTGGTCTCCGACCACATGCCGAGCTTCAAGGACGGCTCGTTCCACTTCGAGGGCTCCCATGCGGAGCCTGAGGTACCGGCGGGGCGTCCCGAGCCGATCGCCCCACACGTCGACCAGCCGGTGGTCGAACCGGCCTCGGTTGGTGGGGTGCACGTCGAGACCGGTCACGTTGGCGACGTCCCCGGTGGGTCCCACTCGTCCGGTGGCGCTGGGGGACACGGCGGTGGGGATCTCGGCTCGGGCGGCGGCCACGGCGCTGGCTCCGACGGCCACGGGTCCCGCCCCGAAGGCACCCCCGGCGAGCCGGCCCGGACGCCGGATGAGCGCCCAGCCTCGCCGCAGGACCACCCGCGGCCCGACGTGCACCAGGAAGTGACGGTCAGTGGTCGCGACGTTCCGGGTAAGCGGACCGCCTTCGCGGCGCGTACCGACCTTGAGCCGAACACGATGTACCACGTCGAGGGGCGCGGCGACTTCTACACCGACGCGCACGGGCACGTCACTTACGTGGAAACCACCTACGGAGGCAAGGGCAATCTCAACGCGGACCTCATGAACCCTCATCCCGATACGACGTACGTGGTGCATCCCGATGTGACGAACCCGGTCGACGGCGCGAGCCATGCTCACGTCTTCCACACCGATTCCGAGGGACGCACGGACGTGGCCCACACCGATCAGCTCGCGTTGGGGGAAGCGGACAGGTCCCCCTCCGTCCAGACACGGGTCGCGAAGCAGGGGGGCGACGGGTTCGAAGGCGGTCACTTGTTTGCCAACGTTTTCGGAGGTGGCGGCGAGGAAGCTAACATCAAGGCAATGCTGCAGTTTGTCAACCGCGGTGCGGGCGACACCTACGCTCACCTTGAAAACCAATGGCGGGCGATGCTGAAGCACGACCCGTCCACCAAGATCGAAGTTGACATTCGGGCCCACTACTCCGGAGACAAAAAGGCTCCGTATGAAATAGTCGTGGATTACAGCGTCAATGGCGCCTACCCGGAAAGGAAATGGTTCGAGAATGTCGGAAATGCACGGGATTCTGGCTGAGAAGGAAGCATTCAACGATCTCGGCGTCGCGCTCTACCGTATGCTAGTCGAGGGCGATGACCGTATAGAATACAGGGCTAGCATGACGGTGCCGGTTCACTTCACACAGACCTTTGCGTACAATCCTTCCGGGCGATATGAAACGCCCGACGGAAAGGCGAATTCGCCTCTTGAGACGAGCGATGTGCGGAATGCCCTTAAGAAGCTGCGAGAAGTGTCGTATCGAACTGATGTCGGTACCTGGTTCAGTCTTCGAATCATCGTTACATCCGACGGGGCAGCAACGGCGGAATACAACTATGATAAAGAACCGAATTTCGGCCTCGGAGGAATTGACCCGGTCGCGTATGTGGCGGATCAGGAGGCGTTTCCGAGGGACGAGGAGCACCAGCCCGAGTGGCTCAAGCAGCGTCTCGCCGAGGGCAGGGCGCGCCTTGCCGCCCGCGGTGAGTGATACCGGCGACTGACGGAGTCGATGGAAAGGCGAAGATCGAAGCCTTCACCGTCTGGGAGAGGGGTCATCTTGAACGAGAATTCGGATTTCGAGGAGGTCCTCGCCGACGTCCAGTCCGAAATGGTAGCTGCTTCGCTTGAGTATGCGGAGGGCGGAGTTAGTGATGTATATATCTATGCGTCCACCGAGAATGGATCCATGTTCTTCGATCCGTTTTTCGTTGTGGGAGGGGAGGTGGTCGGGAGGGGAAAGTTATTGAATGCCGACACATCTATCCCCCGTCAACGCTCATTGGTGAAGTGTGGAAACGCGCAGCTTTTGAGGCTCTGGGAGGCAGGAACGAAATCCGGCCGTCCTGTGCCGAGTCAGCTTAAGTTGCATTACGTCGTCGCAAATGGATCACTTGACGCCCAGTATGAGTACGGTCCGCAGTACTCTAATCACTGGACTCTGACGGTTCATGACATCTCCGGCACCTGGCAGGATGAGATTCGCGGCGAAACTGACGGCCGGGCATAACCCCATTTTGTGCAACAATCGGTAAGCATCCGTCGCGTTCATAACGGACTTGTCTCGCGGCTCATGACGGTAGACGGGGGATCCCGTGGTTGGCGACTCGAGGCAATCGAATTCATCTGAAGATCCAGAAAGTCTTGACGCCGTCAGCGGTGCCCTGCTCGCCTTGTTTGAGGACGGCGACGAGCGCGTCGAGTATCTTGCGAGCCTTCTCGCTCCGGCGACGTACGAGCGGGTTCGGGGGTTCAATGCTGCCGGCACGCTTGAGTCGCCTGAGGGTCGCTTTAATTCTGTCGACTTCCCGTACGAGCTGTCCGTGGCGCTCCGGAAGCTGAGGGCGGCCTCGTACCGAGCCGGCAAAGGCACGTGGTTCAGCGCACGGATTGTTGTGACGCCCGACGGCGCAGCAACGGCGGAGTGCAACTACGACGACGAACCAGATTTCGGGCCCGAGGGCGTCGATTCGGGGGCTTACGTGAATGGCGCGAACTTACGTGAATGGCGCGAAGAAGTTCCCGCGTGACGAGGCACACCAGCGCGACTGGCTCAAGCAGCGGTTGGCCGAAGGCCAGGCGCGGATTTCGGGCCAGACCTGATGCCTCTGAATACAGCGTGAATGACGGCGACCCCATCAGGAAGAGATTCAAGAATGTTGCAAAACTACAGTCTGATTGATCAGAAAGAGGCTCAAGAAGCGGTCGGTCGCGCGCTTTTGAGCGTTCTTCCTGATGGAGCAGAAAGTATTGTCCTCCGAATGGGCGTGCTTGAGCCGGTCATGAGCGGGACTATCAAAGCGACGTTCCCAGATGGCAGTACTAAGGGGCTCAGGCTGGGGAACCGCTTCGATGACGATCTCGTCGATCGGATGCGAAAGGTCATGTACCGGGCAGGATCGGGCACGTGGTTCTCGGTGGAGATGACGGTGACGGCAGAGGGTAGCATGTCCGCCAAGTTCAACTACGATGACGAGCCCGACTTGGGGACAACCCTCGACCCTGTCTCGTATGTATACGACGCGAAGGCTTTCCCGCGCTATGAGGAGCACCAGCCTGAGTGGCTCAAGCAGCGGCTGGTTGAAGGGCAGGCGAGGACTTCGGGCCAGAGCTGACGCAACTTCGTCGCGTACGAATCGTTTAGGGGGATCGGGTGGGTTCGCTGGTTGACGCAGGGGCGGTCTGGACAAGGTGGTCGGCCTCTGCGCTGGTTCGCAGACCAGGTCGAGCCGATCGTGGCGAAGCTGAAGGCGCTCTGCGCGGACGCTCTCGATTGGGAGGACCTGGATATCAGATCGCAATATGTCGAGGTAGTGGAAGCTCAGGTGCGATTCAAAGTTACGGTCAGCATAAACGACGGTCGACCTCAGTAAGGGTGCTCAATAATGGCTGAGTCAGGGAATCCCGTAATTGAAAAGGATGCGTTCGACCGCGTGGTTAAGATGCTGTACGGTTTGATTTCTGCCGGCGATGAACGGATCCAACTTTCGATCAGCTCAACCGTTGTCATGAGCACTCCAGAGCTGTCTGCATACAACCCAAACGGCGAGTATTCGACTCCGGATGGCCGTGTAAATGATGTCGACGGACCGTTCGAGCTCTGGGAAGCAGTCGAAGAGTTGCGCGCAGCATGTTATCGAGACGGGACTGGAACGTGGTTCTCAGCCCGGATAACGGTGACGAATACCGAGTCCGCAACTGCGAGGTACAACTATGACGAGGAGCCAGACTTCGGTCTGGGAGGCATTGATCCGATTGCGTATGTAACGGACCAGGGGAAATTCCCGCGCGGCGAGGAGCACCAGCCCGAGTGGCTCAAGCAGCGGTTGGCCGAAGGGCAAGCGCGGATTTCGGGCCAGAGCTGACGCCTCTTCGTAGCGCACGAATCGTTTAGAGAGGGATCGAGTGGGTTCGCTGGGTGATGCGGTGGTGACCGTCCGATCCCCGTTTAATGCCGAATATAGTGGAAGGAAATCGACAATGAGTAGGTGGGTTCGATGACGGAAGTCACTTCATTCGAAGGCGTCCTTTCCGATGTTCAGAGCGAATTGATCGGCGTGTCATTGGAATATGCCGGTACCGGCGTTAGCGACGTGTACGCTCACGGGTCTATCGAGCACAATACAGTTCAGTTTGATCCATTCTTCGTGATCGATGGGCGAGTGATTGAGCGTCACAATCTTCCCGGTGTAGACACATCTGGGCTGCGACAGAGATCACTTCTCCAAAACGGTGCGGGTCAGTTGCAACGGTTGCGTTCGGCGGGCGAAACATTTGGTCGCCCCGTCCCGACGCAACTGAAACTTCATTATGTAGTCGCCAGTGGTTCACTGGATGCAACTTACAAATACGAAGCTCAGTATTCAAACGACCCTTCAGTGACTACCGAAGACTTGGTTGATCAGTGGCAGGTTGAGGTGCAGAAGCAGCTGGGGCAGTCCTAGGCTTTGGTATTCAATGCAGATGTCCGTCGGGAAGAGTCGGCTGGTTACGAGGGCGTCGTGGGGTATCCAAAACCTGAAGGCAAGCTCGCATGATTCGGCGTGCGTTGGTCGCATGGAATCAATTGCTTCGAACAAGTCCGATGAATTAGGGGGGATTCTTGCATTATGGAAGATCGAATGATTGACCAGGACGAAGCTCAAGAGGCGATGCGGGAGGCGCTCCTGCGGGCGGTCCCCGACGGCGCCGAAAGCCTGGTCCTGCGGATGAGTATTCTGACGGCAGTGAAGAGCGGCTCAGCCGTCGCGCACTTTCCGGATGGCAGCACCAAGGGAGTGAAGCTAGGCCGTACGCTCGATACCGCGGTGTTGGATCGGTTGCGCGAGGTCATGTACCGCGACGGATCGGGCACGTGGTTCTCGATTGCTGTGACGGTAACGGCCGACAGAGGGATGTCGGCCAAGTTCAACTACGATGACGAGCCAGATTTCCGTCAAACTCTCGACCCCGTCGCGTACGTCAACGATGCCAAGAAGTTCCCCCGGGACGAGGCGCACCAGCCCGAGTGGCTCAAGCAACGCCTGGCTGAGGGCCGGTCTCGATTCACGGAGAAGGAAGACTCAGTGGCGCATCTTGATACTGGTGTTCCCGGGACGAACTGGGCCAACCCGGAAAATCGTCGCAACAGCACCTGGAACGGCCGCAACGTGACCGCGCTCCAGAACGAATACAGCGACTACCACGAGATGCATATCTCGCAAGAGCACGTGGCTGAGGCCATGGGCTACCAGATGGGCCGAGCCGACGGCGAGCGCCGGAGCGAGTTGGAGAGTGCCCAGGAGGTCGTGACCGAGGCGGTGAACGCCCTCATCGCGGAATCGGAATCCGAGATCAAGAGACCGCTCGCCGAGGCTCTCGGCGCGACTCACGATGATGTGCAGGCACTTGCGATCTCACTGGACCGCTGCTCCGAATCGCCGATGTTGGGCTGCGTCTACCCGGAGCGGGTCGAATTCGGCGCGAAGTGCGTCTTCTGCCACCTCTCCCACAGGTAGGTCCCGCGCCTGTCAATTACGCGGGGAGGTAGACCGCGAACTCCGTCCGGCCAGGCCGCGAGCTCAGCTCCACCGATCCGCCGTGCGCCTCCACGATCGCCTGGACGATCGAGAGTCCGAGGCCCGTCGACCCCTCGGTCCCCGTGCGTGCCTTGTCGGCGCGCGTGAACCGGGAGAAAACCCTGTTCTGCAACTCGGGAGGCACTCCGGGGCCGTTGTCGGTGACGGTGATGACGGCGTCGCCCGTCGCCGAGCGCGCCACGCCAGCGGTGACCACGGTCCCCGCCTCGGTGTGCTTCCGCGCGTTGGAGAGCAGGTTGACCATGACCTGGTGGAGCCGCGCGCCGTCGGCCTTAACTTCGATCGGCTCGTCCGGGAGATCGAGCCGCCAGCGATGATCGGGCGCGATGACCTTCTGATCCGTGACCGTCTCCACGACGAGCTGGGTCAGGTCCACCGGCCCGAACTTGAGCGGCTGGCCCTCATCGAGCCGCGCGAGCGTGAGCAGGTCCTCGACGAGGCGGCTCATGCGCAGCGACTGGCTCTCAACCCGCCCGAGCGACTCCGTGCCCTGCGGCGAGAGCGACTCGGTCATCTTGAGCATGTCCGTGTACCCGCGGATGGCGGTGAGCGGCGTGCGGAGCTCGTGCGACGCGTCGGCCACGAACTGACGCACCTTCATTTCCGACTCCTGCCGCGCCTGGAGCGCGCCCGAGACGTTGTCGAGCATGCGGTTGAGCGCGTGCCCCACGTTGCCCACCTCGGTGCCGGGATGAGCGGCCGACGGCGGCACCCGGACCGCGAGGGCGACCTCACCGGCGTCGAGGGGAAGCTGGGCGACCCGCGCGGCGACGGCCGAAACCTGGCCGAGGGGCTTGAGCGTCTTACGGATGATGTAGGTGCCGATGAGCCCGATGAGCACGAGGCCGCCGAGCGAGACGATCACTGTGGTGAGCACGAGCGATGCGAGCGTGCTGTCCTGGGCCGCGAGCGGCAGCCCCGTGACGATCGTGTCCCCGTTCGCGGCTTGGACGGCCACGAGCCGGTAGTGGCCCACGCTGAGGTTCTTGTCCAGGGGAACCGGCTGGGGTCCGCCCACAGCTGGCTCGGCCGTCTGGGCGATCGCCGCAAGGATCGCGGTGTCGGCCTGAGTGATCGCAAGGCGCTGGCCGTCTGGGCCGATGAGCCCTCCGGTCATGAGGTTGCCGCCCTGGTACAGGCGGATGTTGAGTGTTCCTGCGCCCTGTCCGCGGGTATCCCGCGGGTCGGGCGGGTTTTGCGTGGACCCGTTCCCCGTCTGTCCCGTGCCGGGACTGGGTGCCTGCGCGGAGCCCTGGGACGACTGAGAGTTCGTTCCGCCGAAGAGCGAAGCGCGGCGGCTGGCCTGGAAAAGCTGGGTGTCGAGCTGCTGAGTCAGGAAGTGATCCATCGACGCGTACAGGACCGAGCCGACGATTGAGCAGATCGCGACCAGCAGGAGCGTCATGGCAAGGACGATCTTGGTGCGCAGCTGCCACGAGTTCGGATCAGTCCAGCGCCGGCGTTGACGTGGAGCGGCGCCGGACAAGGTGCTCATCCGTCAGCGGGCTTGATGACGTAGCCCGCGCCGCGGACGGTGTGGATCATCGGCGTCCGATTGGCGTCGATCTTCTTGCGCAGATACGAGATGTAGAGCTCCACGATGTTGGCCTGGCCCCCGAAGTCGTACTGCCACACGCGGTCGAGGATCTGCGACTTGCTGATGACGCGCTTCGGGTTCTCCATGAGGTACCGAAGCAGCTCGAACTGCGTCGCCGTGAGCTGGATGTCTTCGCCGCTGCGGGTCACCTCGCGCGTGTCCGTGTTGAGGACGAGGTCGCCGACCACGAGCTCGGCGTCGTCCTGCGCCGCAACACCCGAGCGCTGCACGAGGCGGTGGAGGCGGAGCATGACCTCCTCCATGCTGAACGGCTTCGTGACGTAGTCGTCGCCGCCGGCCGCGAGGCCCACGATCCGGTCCTCGATCGCGTCCTTCGCCGTGAGGAACAGAGCGGGGACCTCGGGAAGGAACTGGCGGACGCGCCTGAGCACCTCGACGCCGTCGAACCCGGGGATCATGACGTCGAGAACCATCACGTCGGGGCGGAAGTCGCGGGCGGCCTTGACTGCTGCGGGACCGTCGGCGGCGACCTGCACGCTCCACCCCGTCATGCGCAGCCCCATGCTCATGAGCTCGGACAGGCTCGGCTCATCATCCACGACGAGCGCACGGATCGGGGAGCCGTCCGGGTGCGTCAGGGTGGGGAGGTTGTTGGTCGTATAAGGGCTTGCCATGTTTCCAGCCTCCTGTGGATCGGTAATCCAAGCCTGAGTTCCCCCTGTGAGGAGCCTGTGGAGCCCAGCCTAGACCCGAGGTACCTGAACCGAGGCGAATCGCGGCCCAGAAGCACAGCCAGTCCAGCCGGTGGGCACAGCGACGGCACAGGATCTCTTCCGAGTCTGGTGTGCAGGAACGGATCACCCTTGGAGGAGAACACGATGTCACTCGGACCGCAGACCCCGAACCCGCAAATCCCGAACCCGCAGGATCGCAACTCAGCGGCCCCGAACCAGCCGGGCCCGATCCCGCAGTCGCCGACTGAGCCGGCACACACCGAGCCGATGCCCGCCGATCAGGCGCCCACCCAGGCGACGCCCGTCAACGCGCAGGCTCAGCCGACCGAGACCCTCTACCCCAACCAGCCGCAGACCGCTCAGGCACCCGCCCAGCCGCAGGTCGCCCAGGGATGGGGCGCGCCGGCCCAAGGAAATCCGGCCCAGGGAAATGCAACCCAGGAATACCCCGCGCAGGGTCCGGCCCAAGGTCCGTACGCCCAAGGTGCCTATACAGAGGGCCCGTATGCACAGGGCCCCCACGCCCAAGGCTCGTCCACTCCCGGCGCCACGGCACCGGGCGCGCCCGCTCAGGGGTGGGGTGAGC